>DATCLO010000125.1:0-16726 GCA_036563875.1 Cyclobacteriaceae bacterium | reverse complement strand
GTGATTCGGTCCCTAAGGAAACCAAAGTCAAGCCCGATATTGTACGTTGTGGTTTCCTCCCACTTGATGTTGCCGTCATAGGCGTTGGGACGAAGCGTGTTGTAGAACGTATTGCCGAACTGATACCGCGCCGTGTTGGTGCTGATCTGATAGACCGGAAGGTACGGATACGAACTATTGGGGCTACCCGGAATGGTAATATTCTGTTGTCCCGTAATACCATAGCCGAGACGCAGTTTCAGGTTTGACAGAACGTCTTTAGCTGGTGCCATGAAGCGCTCGTTCGCAATGTTCCACGCAAACGCCGCGGCGGGGAAGGATCCCCAACGGTTGTCCTCAGAAAATCTGCTTGACCCGTCGGTGCGGTACGTAAGGGTCAGGAGGTAGCGGTCCTTGTAACTGTAATTGATCCTCCCGAAGAATGAAAGCAGGTAAGTCAATTCAGGAACATACTGCCGGGGTGCCGGTTTTCCGTCATCGTCGAGCTCGAAATCGTAGAACTTCGTTTCCAGTCCATTCCTGCTGAAGTTAGAGCCGCGATTTTCAAAGCTTTGATATGAGTAACCGGCGGTAGCATCGATCCTGCTTTCACCAAGTTCCTTTGCGTAGTTCAGATAGAGATCGAAGAGCTTCGCAGTGTTTTCACCTGTATAATTGACGAGCTGCCCCTCTCCTACATCGGTTGCCCATGGCGCGATAAGGTCTGTGTTGTTTATGCCATCGCTCTCTGTATAGTCCAGTCCCGCGTTCAAATTGACCCGCAGTTCCGGAAGAAAATGAAAGCGATAGTCGACCTGAATGTTTCCGAGAAGCCGGTTCACATTAGAAGTATTGTGTGTAAGGTCGAGCAAGGCCACCGGGTTGGTCGGCGACAGGTCGATGGGATCAGAGTCCGGATCGTCGGGATCAGTTACCCATGTAAAATAGCCACCCCAGCGAGAGTTGCCGTTGTATACAGGTTGCGTGGGATCAAAGAAAACTGCAGCGCCCACCGCACCTGTGTTGCCAAAGTTGTTCTTGGTGTTCGACGCTTTCGCTGTGACGTTAACTTTGAGGTGATCGTCAAGGAAGGACGGCGTTACATTCAGGTTCAGTGAGTGGCGTTTCGAATAAGTCGTCTTCAGCGTTCCCTGCTGATCGGTATAACCATAGGATACTCTGTAAGGAATAGAGTTCAGTGATCCCGACACGGCGATGTTGTGGTCGTGCGAAAAGGCGTCGCGATAAACTTCACGTTGCCAGTCGGTGCTTGCGTTGCCCAGACGGTCCAGCGCGGACGCGTTGAGTCCGCTAACCGTGCCCGCTTCGACCAGATCGTTTATGAGCTCGCGGTATTCATCACCAGAAAGTACATCGAAAAAGTCGATCGGTTTGCTGAGAGAGACGTTACCGTTATAGCTCACCTGCATCTTCCCTTCCTTACCTTTCTTAGTGGTGATGATGATCACACCATTGGAAGCTCGTGATCCATAAATGGCAGTCGCGGAAGCATCCTTGAGGACGGTAAAAGATTCGATGTCATTGGGGTTGATAGACGCCAGGGCGTTGGCAGAACCTCCGATGACTTTATTGTCAACCGGAAATCCGTCGATAACAATGAGCGGATCATTGGATGCGCTAAGGGAGGAACCACCCCGTATCCGGATGGTGGCACCGCTACCCGGCGCTCCGCTATTGGTCGTTACCTGCACACCTGCAACTTTCCCCACAAGGAGGTCTTGCGGTGACGTCAGGACACCTTTGTTAAAGTCCCGAGCGCTAATGGCGGTAACTGAACCGGTGAGGTCTTCCTTCTTGACCTCGCCGTAGCCCACTACCACTACCTCGTCGAGTTGGGTGGCGTCGATTTGCATCGCGAGGTTGACGGTATTGCGGCCATCAACGGCTACTTCCTGGGTTTGGAATCCCACGAATGAAAACACGAGGATTGCATCCGGGGGCACGGTAATCGAATAGTTACCGTTGGCATCGGTCAGCGACCCGTTAGAAGTTCCCTTTTCAAGGATGTTCACCCCGGGAAGGCCAGAGCCGTCCGAGCCGTCGGTCACTCTTCCTACCACGGTGTGCTGCGCGTACGCCCCAAAGGCTGTCGCCAACACCAGAATCGCGGTTAGGTAGCGGTAATGTTTCATCATAGATGATCAGGTTAGTTGGTGGATTGCTGTAGTCCGGCAAGAGATTCGAAATCAACTAACGGTCTCGAAATCCTTTGCAGGAACGATTACAATCTGGACGGGCCAAAGACTAAAGTCAATTAACCAACGGGTACATTTTGTTAGCACAGGGCCGCAAAGAACACACAACACACAGGCTCAAAAAGGCCGAATTCGCGCATTTTTTGCGGTAAACTGCGGTAAACAAACGGTTAACAAGGGAGTTAACAGAACCCTGTTTCAGATGGCCATAATGAACCGCGTAAGGCTTTGGTCAGGGGCGAGTTTGAGCTTTTTCCGGAGGCGGCTGCGGGCTACCTTGATGCTGTCATGCGAGATACCCATGATGGAGGCGCATTCCGCAAGGGTAAGATTCAGTCGGATCAGGGCACAGTGGCGAAGTTCGTGAGCGGTGAGATCCGGGTAGCTGAGCTTCAGCTTTGAGTAGAATCCGGAGTGGATTTGTTCGAAGTAGAGGGAAAAGTCCTCCCAGTCCTTGTCCAGCCGAAAGCTGTCGTCGATGACGCGAAGCGTCCGCCGTATGTCTGTCAGGGCGATGCGCCCGTTGTGCTTCACCATGGATTCCAGATGTCCCTTCAGTTTCCTGAGACTCTCATTTTTCTGGATAATGTTCAGCGCATGTGTTGTGATCTGCTTGTTCTTGAACTCGATCTGTTCCTGCAACTGCTTCTCCTTTAGCTGCATGTAGTTGAGATCGGCCTCGGCCAGGGCTTGTTGTGAGCGGTAAACGGCTTCGTTCTTTGCAAGGAGCTCCTCCTTCTGCTGGATGATCTTGAGTTGCTGTTCGATGATCTCGTTCTTTTGCCGGTTGATCTCTGCTGTACGCTCCTCCACGATCCGCTGGAGGTTTCTTTTTTGGCGAATGAGATTGAGGTTGTGGATCTGAGTTGCGGCCACGACCGTCGTAAGTCCCAGGGCGACAAAGGAAAGCATCGCCCACCAGGTGCGGTACCAGGGCTTGGATATTGTCACCGGGATTACCAGCGGCTCGCTCCAGAGTTTCCCCTGTTCACGCGCGCGAACTTCGACGGAATGTGATCCCTCCTGAAATCCGAACACACTCAGGTTCCTGTTGGTAGAGGGCTCAGACCAGGTTTGGTTGCTCCCGGCCACCCGTGTTTGATAAACAATATTCGAAGCAGGATAAGCAAGCGAGATAAAGGAGGCCTCGACTCCCGAGTTATAAGGGAAGCGCTGGTTGGCAACCGCGGCCATTTCCATGGCAGTCCCGTTAATTCTCAGCGTTTTCACAAGGGGCGTTTCTGTGCGGCGGAATGCGATTTCGTCGACCCGGACGAGCGCAAGTCCCTTTGCCGTTGCCACGAGCAGATTTCCATTGCGATCGAAAACCAAACCTCGTTCTTCAAAGATCCGTGAAGGCAGACCGGAGTTCTGATCGTAAAGAATGTACTCGTTACCGCGCGACACCAGGAGACCCTGGCCATGAGCGACGTACAGATATCGATCGTCGATAGCCAGCGCTCTCACAGGTTCGTGGGGATCCAGACCTTCGAACACAACCTTCTCTACTATATATTGCTCGTTGTCTTTTTCGGTGATTTTCAGCAAGCCTTCATCCGTTCCCACCCATAGTACCCCCAGGGAGTCGAATTGCATGTCTCGGACCGTGAGGCTGTCCGGCGCGGAGAAAGTGAAGTTCAGTTCTAAAGGCTCGAACGACTGCCGTGCCTGATTCCATCGGCTGATGAGTTTCGCACGGCCATTGCTACCGCAGTACAGTCCGCCGTCCGGCGATTCCCGTACCAGCACTGACTGGTAGAGTTCGGGAAAGAACTTTAGCGAGTCGCGAATGTCAACACGGATCAGCCCCCGTGAATGTCCTGTGAACCATTTGTTGCCCTGTCGGTCGCGATAGAGATCGCGAATCGCAACGTTATCACCTTCAAGAATTTTTTCGATTCTTTTGGTCCTTACGTCGAGGGTCGCCACACCGCCAAAGGCATCACCTATCCACAACCGAGATCCTTCGAGATAAAGGCGCTCGAAGTAGTTATCGCTTACTTCATGGACGACGACAGCTGGTGCATCCTCATCGTTTATGCACAGCAGTTTTTCTCCCGTGCTGAAATAGAGTTCGTCGCCACTCCCCAACGTTAGCGATTCGACACGAGTTTGCCCCACCGACTCCAGTGGCGACACAACAGAAGGTTTGATAAGGCCCAGGTTTTCATCGCCGGTAATCCACAGCTCTTCGCGGACGGGATCAGCGTATAAGTCGACGATGTTGACAATTGGCACATTCGATAGATGCTCAAAGGTTGGGTTAGCCTGATCAAGACTAAAGTAGTGGAGACCGGATGCGCGGGTTCCAACAAAAACGTCTTTGTCGTTGAGAACAACCATGGAGGAAATACCCGTCAGTGTCTCGTCGAATTTTGACTCCAGGACGCGATGGTCTGAGTCGATCTTGAGTGTAAGCAATCCATTTACAGCTCCAATCAAAAGGTGATCTCCTTTCACTGCACTGATGGCGCGGAACTGCTGCGCGGGAACGTCAAGCTCGACAGGCACCATAACTTCGCGCTGACGATCAAACCATAGTAACGGCCCTTTAAATGGTGCGATCCACAAGTTGCCGAAAGCATCTTCTGCAAAGCAGAACGATCGATGGTAGTCGATCGAACGAAAGTCTTCGCCGAGTTCAAATCTGCGGAACCCGTCGGCGTTCATTCGTATGACAGCGTTGTGTTCTCCTATCCAAACGTTTCCGTCGCGATCTTCATACACCGACTTGGGGTAATTGAGCGCCTGATCGAAAACAAACTCTCCGATCTGCAGGGGCCTGAAATAAATGCTGTCGTTGCGTTGAATGATTTCACTCAGGCCGAAATCGCTGAGTACGCAGAATTGACCGTTCTTTCTTTGGATCAGCGCCTTAGTATAAGCGCTTGGTAATCCCCGATAGTAGGCGTTTGTTTGAAAGCCATCGTAGCGCAGCAAGCCATCGTCGGTGGCAATCCAAACATAACCTTCACCGTCCTTCGCGATACTCTTGATCAGCTCGCGGGAGAATACGTTTTCAATGCTGTAGAATTGATTATAGCGGAGTTGTGCAATGCAGGAGCCAGCATTAAGCAGCATTACTGCCACGCTCAAAATGCGAAAGGAAAGTGCGTTTCGCCCCCTCATGACAAAGCATTTCAACAAAATCGCCGGTTTCTTCAAATATAGTCCAGGCTTGGCCTGTTCGCCAAACCCGGATTGTGACCACATCACCTGCACTTTGCCGATAAGCCCTTGCGACAAGTCAGCAGAAAGCGGTACCTTCGCCCGGCAAAAGACCGTCCGCCCATCGGCGCGACGGAACCCATTTTAGCTAAACTGCTGGTCAGTGTTTGAGTTCTTACCGACAACAATAGAGGGCTGTTATCAGATTCGGCCGCGTGTACTGGCCGACCACCGGGGTACTTTCAGTAAACTCTTTCACTTCAACACCTTCAGCGAAAAGGGACTCGTCCATCAATTTTCGGATGTAGATTACCTCTCTTCCCCCAGAAACACCCTCAGAGGTTTACACTTCCATCCCGATGACGGGGAATATGCATTGCTGCTAACTTGTGCCAGCGGAAGTGTACTGCATGTCGCAGTAGACCTGCGGAAAAACAGCAAGACCTATGGAACGGTGTACTCCGTAACGTTGGAATCGCCGACAGCCGACACACTGTACATTCCCGCAGGCGTCGCACACGGGTTCCTGTCAGTAGCGGACGATACCACATTGCTTACACTAGCCAGTCACCGCACGAGCGTGCGGAGTGGTATTCACTGGCAGTCTATTGACTTCGACTGGCCTGTAGCAAACCCCGTCGTCTCCGAGGAAGATCAGCGTCTCATGACTTTATCCGAATATCAACGTCAGTCGTAGTTATGCAGTACTCACCCTTCTTTGTCAGCAATCCGCATATGAGCGTTCGTGAGACGGGCATCGCCGGCTGCTTTCTCGTGGAAAGAACTGCTCTTCGGAATGGGTCAGGTACTGTTCACGACTTATACGACAGCTCTACCCTTCGCCAGGTGGGCATCGATTTTACGATTCATGAGGTCCTGCTTTCAACATCGGCGAAGGGCGTGTTACGTGGTTTACATTTTCAGGCAGCGCCCCACAGCACAGCGAAGCTCGTGGCGTGTCTATCAGGAGAAGTCTTTGATGCCGTCGTTGACCTGCGACCGAAGTCACCAACGTATCTGAAAACATTCACGACGCGCCTTTCGGGAAAAAGTAACACCATGATTTTTATTCCCGAAGGATTAGCACACGGGTTTTACGCTTATGAGGACAACTCGACGATTTTGTACATGACGTCAGGCGTATTCTCGGCAAAGCACGATGCAGGGATACATTGGAATTCGGCAGGAATTGAATGGCCAGATCCGAATCCAATCATTTCAGAACGGGATCAGAATTTGGTGCGGTTGGAAGCGTTTGAAAATCCGTTCTAAGTGGATTGTCGCGAAATTGACGCGTCTATGTGCCCTATGTGTTCTCTATGTGTTCTATGTGCTTCGAAAATACATATTCACTTTTTGAACCACATAGGGCACATAGGGACACATAGGCTGCATAGATGATTGCGAATGATCTCCGATAAGAAATGAGACGCCCAGGTTGGGCGACTATACTATCATTCTTCGATCACCGAATACCCATTACGGGATTATCGAAAAAAAAAGAGACGCCCAAATTGGGCGTCTCAACTATCATTCCTCGACCACCGATTACCGATTACCGATCCCTCAGACCCACGTCAAATTAAGGTCCATATGCTTAGCGTCCTGCAATGACGTGAGCACTTTGAGGCGCATGAGTTTTGAAGAACGGAAGTCAGCGTCCTTGAAGTTCATTGCGAGGAGACCTTGCTTCAATTCTTCGATTGTTGTCGTCAGGTCGTAGCGCGGTTGATGGTTCGGCGCAAGTTGTTCGTACAGGCTAAAGTCGACGCGATAGGAGCGTTTGTCAGGCGGTGCATCCTTGTTTACGGATACGGTGACGCCCGGCACCGCGCGCGCAACGGCCTCTGCCAGGTCTTTTACCTGGTAGTTCCATTTCGTACTTCCCGTATTGACGGCGAGGAAGGTGCCGCCATCGGATGCCGGTCGGCTTACCGCCCAGTCGATTGCCAGTGCCATGTCGCGCACATTGATGAGCGGCCTCCAGGGAGTACCGTCGCTCAGGATGGAAATGTTTCCGGAAGTGAGCGCGCAGGCGACGAAGTCGTTGAGCACAAGGTCGAGACGCAGCCTGGGACTCATGCCACATGCAGTTGCAAAACGCAGGCAGGTAACGACAAAGTTTTCGTTCGCAAGAGGTTGAAGGTCGCGTTCCGTGAAAACCTTGGAACGCGCATAGGCCGTTAGTGGATTCAACGTAGAGTCCTCCTTCTTTGGAGCATCGCTTGCGGCGCCATACATGCTACAGCTCGAAGCAAAGATAAAACTCCTGACGCCCAGCTCGCGGGCTCTTTTCGCGAGTTTAATCCCTGACTTGTGGTTAATGTCGAGTGTTACTTCCTCGAACTTGTTTCCCATCGGGTCATTGGAGATGGCCGCCAGGTTGATCACAACATCGGCACCTTCCAGGACGTGGTCCGGTACATTTCGTATATCGCCAAAAATTTGCTGATCGAGTTTGCGTTCAGGCAAATAGTCGGCGTTTGTCAGACAGCTCGCAAAGTACCCGGTATCAAAGCCAACCAGTGTCGCGTCAGGGTACGAGGCCCTCAACTGCTCCACAACGCAAGGGCCTACGTAGCCCATATTGCCAAAGACAACGATTTTCATGTAATGCAGGTTATTTAATTGTAAGGTTTGAATTCATTTGATGGTCACTCCCACACCTTCCAGGGTGCCCCGGTGCGCCACAGATCTTCCAGCACCATCTTATCGCGCAGGGTGTCCATAGGTTGCCAAAAGCCTCTATGACGGTAAGCGCAGAGTTCACCGGCAGCTGCAAGCTTGGCGAGCGGACCTCGCTCCCACACCGTCGAATCGCCCTCGATATAATCTATCACACTCGGCTCCAGAACAAAGAATCCGCCGTTGATCCAGGGTGATTCATTGTTAAGAGGCTTTTCTTCAAAATGCCTGATCATAGGATCATCACCTTTCAGCGTAAAAGCACCGAACCTTCCCGGTGTGTGGACACCCGTCAGTGTGGCCTTGACTCCGTTGGCCTTATGAAATTCGATAAGCTCCCTGATGTTCACATCGCCTACTCCGTCACCATAGGTGAGGCAGAAGGTTTGCTCGCCGAGATACTGGCGAACCCTCTTCAGGCGGCCGCCAGTCATTGTGCTTTCACCCGTATCAATCAGCGTAATGCGCCATGGCTCCGCGAACGCATTGTGAACTTCCATCTTGTTCGACCGCATGTCAAGCGTTACATCGGCCGTATGGAGGAAGTAGTTGGAAAAGTATTCCTTGATCACATAGCCTTTGTAACCGCAACATATTATGAAGTCGTTCAAACCATAATGCGAATAGATCTTCATAATATGCCATAGAATTGGCTTTCCTCCTATTTCGACCATCGGCTTCGGCCGAATGCCACTCTCTTCAGTAATACGAGTTCCATATCCTCCAGCGAGAATAACAACCTTCATAGGTTAGATGATTTAGAGTTGTTTGATAAATCTTTTCCACAGGGTCCCATCTCCACTGTGGGCCAAAGATGAAAGAAAAGCGATAGTATACAAGGACCTCTGCAATCGCCAGATGACAAAAAACGCCTACCGACCATCTTTTTCGCCCAGTAACCTTGCTTCTACCAACTTTTCAGCTGCCAGGTGGACTGTATCAAAGTCCAGATTAGACTTTGTGGCAATGTCCAACAAGCTGTTGGAGCCATCCGCCAGGGACAAAACCCACAACAGGGCCAGCTGGAAATCCTTACCGTGAACGCTGCCACCGGTAAGGCTATACAATCCCCTTCTTCCTAGTTGAGGCTCGCAGTACGGATTAAGATTTATGTAATTCCTGTTTGCCTCCAATATTTCAATCACGCGCAAATAGATTCGCAGTGATTCGTTGAGAGCCGCGGGTTTTACAAAATCCAGGTTATCACCAGACGTGTGGTATTCAGGGAACTCCGCATACAAAGCACGCGTCAGGCGCCCCACCGCCAGATTAAATCCTGGTGAGCAATATTGCCGTTCGTCGTAACCATACGGAAAGAATTCGAGTATCTCATTGTTGGGGCCATGCTTCTTAAGAACATACTCAACAACAGCATCGATCTCGGCATTTCCACGTCGTGATTTCTTATAGTGAAATGGGCCTGTGTCTCCCAGCAACGTCGCCACAAGACCATGCTTTATTTTTTGCGCACGATCCTTGTTTAACGCCAGCCACGTAATTGAGCCGATGGTTGCAGGTATAAACAGAAAACGATAGGAGTACCGTAATTTTCGTGTCATGAGTTCCTTGATAAGGAACGTCGAGACCGCTATACCCGAAAGATTGTCATTGCAGAGCGATGGATGACATACGTGTGTAGAAATAAGCACCTCGTCTTCGATCTCACCGGGAAGGTAGACCTCGCCATAGGTCAGATGTCCAGGTTCAAGCGAAGAGTCGATGACCACCTCGTATTCACCTTCTTTTAGCGACTTAAACTGATTGTAGGTTAGACAAAATCCCCATTCCTCCTTGTAATAGGACGTCCGATAAGGTATCCAATCAGGATACTCGGGGAGGTAGTGCAAGTGAGGCTTCAGTTCTTCGAGATCGAGCTTCAGGTGGACGGGAATACTATAGCTGAGGACGTGCAGATTGGAATCTTTCATATCCACAATCGTGTTCCCTTCGGGATCTTTGATATACGCCTTGCGGATATTCCATTCCCGCGGAACCTCCCAATCAAACACTTTAGTTCCTGTAGGAACTTCATGCACCTTGAGAGGTACATGCTTTTTCACAACGTCCAGCGTAGCCCGTACCCCATCACCGGTAATGCTTCGGAAAAACGGGTACATTTCAGCAATGAGCCGATGAATCTTCTGTCCCGTTGTAAGCCCGGCTTCAATCTCGCTTTCCTGTACCGACGTCATACTCAAACTGTATATACGAAATCCGGGCACCGACGGCACGGAGTTCCAACAAACTGCAAAGGTATCCTACCCCCTGCCGAATGCCAATGATGCCTGTCATGGCGATTTCGGACAATGGTCACCCACTCAGACCAATGCGAGGACCTGATTCCACACCGAGGCCATAACCGGAATTCCCGACTGATTCTCACGCCTGACACGCAATACTCTTTCACCAGGATAAAGCACGGGGCCATGTTGACCATCAGGTTTGGCATCATGATAATAGGCAACTATATCATCGACGACTTTCTCACCAATTGCACCGTTACCGAAATGGTCCAGCGAGATCGCTATGAATACCTGCGAGAGTCGTGTCTCGGCATCCTGCATGCTTATGCGCGCGACTGAAAGCCCGCCAGAAAGAACGGTGGCTAAGATGTCCAGCATAAGCGAAAGGCCTGCTCCCTTCCAATAACCGATGGGAAGAACGCGCTGTGACTCGAGTATCGCACCTGGATCAACAGACATCTTGCCGTCATCATCAAATCCGCCTGGCACAGGGAGCAGCTCATTCCTCATCTTCTTTTGTTTGAGCGCACCGATGGAGTATTGGGACATGGCCATATCCAGAACGATAGCCTCGCCTTGGAACGGGACGGCTATCACGAGAGGATTATTCCCGAGACGCGGCTCTTTCGCCCCCCAGGGTGGCATGTTGGCAATGGTGTTAGTCCAGCCGATGTATACGTACCCTGACTTAGCTACCCTCCAGCCGTAGGTTCCGGCACGCATCCAATGATTGGTGTTCGCCAACGCTACGCATCCTATCCCGTGCGTCTGCGCAAGCACGACTGCCCGTTCAGCGCAACGCAACGCGTTCAGTACGCCGGGACCCAGGTTACCATCCCACCTTTCCACACCACCTGCCGCGTGCACACACTCAGGCTCGCCGTCAATCCGAACATGTCCCTTTCTGACGTAGTCTACAAAATCAGGAAACCGGTTTACCCCGTGCGTATAGACACCATCAAGGCTGTTCTCCATAAATATGCGTGCAAGGGTATCGGCCTTATCGTGCGGAAATCCAAGGGATAGAAGGACTCTTTCAAACTGGTCCTTCATGGTAGCAGGCGGAACTCTTATTATATCGGTAGTCATACTGGGACAAATAAAGGGCTTTTATACAGAAAAAGGCAGCAAGGGATGATCCTTATGAGGGGCTGTCTGATTGACAGCGTGGGCTCCCGGAAACGCCATTTCGACCGTAAATCGGGTGTTTTTTGGCCTTCCGACGAAAGTCTGACTGACGGATGATGCACATCATGGAAGCGCGTCCCCCGTATCTAGTACCTTTTCGGAAGCATGGTTCATGGTGCATGTCCGATCCGGTCAGGATGGGTAGAAATAAGTACTGTAACAGGTATGAAACTAATCATCCGCAAGGCGGAACCAAAAACTGTGACCGGGTCAAGGAGGTATTGTGGATCATGTAGACAAATAGAATAACTGCTGTAAAAGGCACTAAACTATTTGGTCCGAAAGCGGGTCGCTCGCCCGCTTTTGTTTTTCACCTTTAAATGAAGGGTGGAACTGAATCGTTACGAGCCCCGGGATGTTCATAATTATGTACATTCCGGCAAAACCCGTTACCGGCATCTATGATACTAATGTTGTCACCTTTTCTGAATATCTCTCACTTGGCCGGCATTTCGTTGGGCAACGGACCCCTCATTGACATACTTATGCTCGCACCGCCGATCGCCGTCGGTATCGTTGCAGGTGTAAAGGCTTCCTCGGGAAGTCGTAAGTCTGCCAAGAGCAGAACGACGGCATCAGCTGCGCACGCCGAAGCAGATCGCAGCGAACGAATACTGGAGTCTATTGCGATGAACTATCCGGATGGGCTTGTACTAGCGCTCGACCGGAAACTGAAATTCCTGTTTATCGGTGGCTCGGAGGTTTCGACACTGAAAAAATCACCCAAATACTGGATAGGGAAAAGCCTGACTGAAAACTTTCACCCATCCATTAACGCGAACGGCATTGAGCAGCTTCGAAAAGTACTTGAGGGCGAACCTGTAGAATTTGAGAACGTAAGCGCAAGCCAGTCGTACAGGGTAACTGCGAATGCGATCACAACCGAAGGTGGCGAAGCACAGGAAATTCTTGTCATCGTGCGCAACATCACAGCGACAATTCGACTCGAAAATAATCTGAAGCGCGCGCAGCAAAAGGAAAAGGAGTTCAATATCCTCCGGTCACGCTTCGTGACGCTCGCCTCACATGAGTTTCGTACACCACTAAGCACAATCCTTACTTCAGTTTTTCTCCTGGAGAATTATTCAGGTGATGACTACGAGCAGGAGAAACTCGCTTACATCGACAAGATCAAACGTGCAGTTCACTCTCTCACCGATCTTCTAAACAACTTCCTGGCTATTGGAAAACTTGAAGAAGGTAAGATCAAAGTCGAATTGTCCGACGTTGAAATCAAACCGTTCCTGGAAGGCCTTCTGCAGGAGGTTGTATCCATCAAAAAGGTTCGACAAGACATAACGTTTAAGTTGGAGTCGGATCATGAATGGATCACAACCGACAAGCAACTGCTCAGGCACATCGTTGTGAATCTCCTCACAAACGCCATAAAATACTCACCTCCACAGGAGACTATTCGCGTTGACGCGAAGGTGTCCAATGACACGCTCATGGTACGCGTTGAGGACCGGGGAACAGGAATTCCCGAGCACGAGCAAAGTCAGATCTTCAAGCGCTTCTTCAGGGGGCAGAATGCCGCCAACATTGACGGCACGGGGTTAGGATTGAACCTCGTCAAAAAGTACGTTCGGCTCCTGAAAGGTACCATCCAGTTCACAAGCGAAGTCAACAAAGGCTCCACCTTCACCGTACGGATTCCGATCACGCGGGCATTGGAAAAACAGGTGGGTTGAGTAACTTTACCTTTTTACAAGGTAAAGCCCCATGAGTCAAACTATCCTGCTGATAGAGGACAACGAGGAGATGTCCGAGAATATCACCAGTATCCTTAAGCTCGCTCACTATAACGTCATACGCGCCTCTAACGGGAAAGAGGGTGTCGCCCTGGCCCAAAAAGAGCATCCTGACCTGATCCTGTGTGATGTGATGATGCCCGAACTTGATGGTTATGGGGTTCTGCACATCCTGAATGGCGATCCTGAAACAGCGAATATTCCGTTCATTTTCCTCACAGCAAAGGCTGATAAGGCGGATCTGCGGGCGGGCATGAACCTCGGGGCCGACGATTACATAACCAAGCCATTCGACGGTTTCGATCTGCTCAAAGTGATCGAGATCCGGCTTAAAAAGAGCGCTCTTCTGAAGCAGAACTACCGGAACGACCTGTACGACGTCAACAGCCTCTTTAACAAGGCCCGGGAAATGAAGGAATTTCAAAAGCTTTCAGAAAACCGGCCGACACGAACTTACCGCAAGAAAGAGTTCATCTACATGGAAGGTCAAATGCCTTCGGATCTTTACTTCATCATTAGCGGAGAGGTAAAAACCTATAAGGTGAACTACGATGGAAAGGAATTGATCACCGGGATACATCGCAAGGGCGACTTCCTCGGTTATGTGTCACTTCTTGAAGAGACACCGCACAGCGAGAGCGCTGAAGTTCTTGAAGAGGCGCAGGTATCGATTATACCAAAGAATGATTTTCTGACCCTGGTCTATTCAAGCAAGGACATCGCGAGGAAATTCATCAAGATGCTTTCAAACAATCTTATCGAGGCAGAAAACAGACTGCTTGACCTCGCCTATCAGTCGGTCCGTCAACGGGTTGCCGGAGCGCTGCTGAAAATAAATGCGCAGCATGAATCGCCGGAAAAGAACCTCATTACGATAGCACGGAGGGATATCTCCAACATGATCGGCACCGCCACCGAGTCACTCAACCGTACCCTCGCCGACTTTAAAGACGAGGGGCTTATCGAGATACTTGGTGAAGGTATACGTATACTCAGGATCGACAAGCTGGAGGCTATGGTGAAATCGTCCTTCACCAAGAGGGACGCGCGCCCCAAATAGACGTACCAGCGTCACCCCGCTTCCACATCGGAGAGTTTCCGCTGCTCAGCATATTCTGCGCAAACCGCGCGGATTCCTTCTTCCAGGCCGATGCGCGCCCTCCATCCGAGTTTGTTGATGCGGGATACATCCAACAGTTTTCTCGGTGTGCCATCGGGCTTGTCGGTGTTGAATTTCAGTTCACCCTCATAGCCGACACACTTTTTGATCAGGAGCGCCAGGTCTCTGATGGTTAGATCTTCGCCTGTGCCTACGTTAATGATCTCGGGACTGTCATAGTTCAGCATCAGGAACAGAGCTGCGTCAGCCAGATCATCGACATGCAGGAATTCGCGCTTTGGACTTCCGGTTCCCCATATCTCGACATAGGGCTTTCCTTCGACCTTCGCCTCATAAAATTTCCTAATGAGTGCAGGCAATACGTGCGCGTTTTGCAAGTCGTAGTTATCGTTAGGACCGTACAGGTTGGTCGGCATCAGGCTGATGAAGTTGCACCCGTACTGCGAATGGTAGGCCTGACACATCTTGATGCCCGCGATCTTGGCGATCGCATAGGGCTCGTTCGTTGGCTCAAGCGCTCCGGTGAGCAGCACTTCCTCCTTCATAGGTTGAGGCGCGAACTTTGGGTATATACACGATGAGCCGAGAAAGGCGAGCTTTTTGACACCATTCAGGTACGACTGATGAATAATGTTCGACTGAATGGCGATATTATCGTAGATAAACTCTGCCCGATAGGTGTTGTTGGCGTGAATCCCGCCCACCTTCGCTGCGGCGAGGAATACATAATCCGGTTTCTCGCTTTCAAAAAACGATCGCACCGCGGCCTGGTCCCGAAGATCGAGTTCTTTCGATGTCCGGACGACAATATTCCTATACCCTTCCTTTTCCAGACGGCGTTTGATTGCCGAGCCTACCATCCCACGGTGACCGGCAACGTAAATTTTTGCGTTCTTTTCCATTACTCTTGGTTTTTGAGGACCTCTATGTCGTTGGATGCCAGGATCTTATCTCGTTGACACAGCTTGATGTCAGCTTCGACCATTTCCCTGACCATGTCCTGTACGGTTCTCTTGGGTTTCCAACCCAGCTTTGCTTTCGCCTTGCTGGGGTCGCCTATGAGAAGATCAACTTCCGTCGGACGGAAATAGTTTGGATCAACCGCCACCACTTCGGTGCCCGGCTTAATGAAATAGTCCTTGTGGTTACTTGATACGACCCTTGCCACTTCATTGACGCCCTCGCCGGAGAACTCGAGTTCTACTCCAATCTCCCGGAAGGCCATCCTTGTGAAATCCCGCACGGTGGTCGTCACCCCGGTGGCAATGACAAAGTCTTCCGGAGTATCGTGCTGAAGAATCATCCACATAGCCTCGACATAGTCCTGGGCATGACCCCAGTCGCGCTTGGCGTTAAGATTACCCAGGTAGAGCTTATCCTGAAGCCCGAGGGCGATCCGGGCTACCGCACGGGTAATTTTGCGGGTAACGAATGTCTCGCCCCGCAGCGGGGATTCATGGTTAAATAGGATTCCGTTGCAGGCAAACATGCCATAGGCCTCCCTGTAGTTGACCGTGATCCAGTACGCGTACAGCTTGGCTACGGCATATGGGGAACGGGGGTAAAACGGCGTCCTTTCCGACTGGGGAATCTCCTGGACGAGCCCGTACAACTCAGACGTGGATGCCTGATAAATCCGCGTTTTTTTGGTCAAATTCAGCAATCTGACCGCCTCGAGGACTCGAAGGGTACCGACGGCATCGGTGTTTGCAGTATATTCCGGGACATCAAAGCTCACCTTTACGTGTGACATCGCGCCCAGATTGTAGATTTCGTCGGGTTGGATTTCCTGGATAATCCGGATCAGGTTCGTGGAATCCGTCAAATCCCCGTAATGGAGCCGAAATCGTATATCTTTTTCGTGAGGATCCTGGTAAAGGTGGTCAATGCGCTCCGTATTCAGGGATGAGCTCCGGCGCTTGATGCCATGTACCGTATACCCCTTTTTTAGCAGGAATTCTGCCAAATAAGCCCCATCTTGACCGGTGATCCCTGTTATCAGGGCAACTTTTCTGTCCTGTTTATCCATTATTTAGCTGATTTTGAGCCAATTTGTCTACAATCTTACCTGAATAGGGCCAGTCGCCCAATGAGAAAAGTTTTCGCTTACGATGACCGCCATCATGTGAAAAACTGGGCCGGGAGCCTACTTTTAGACTGTCAATTGGCTTTAACCTTACATGTCTTATGGAAGATAGGTACTACTCCAGGCTTATCAAAGTAATGGTCTTCGTCGTCGACTTTTACTTGATTAGCGTAGCCTTCACACTGGCAAAGAAAGTTGGACTCAACTCTGGACTCACCCAGGACCAGGCGACCTCCTTCCTCCTGATCTTCAGCCTCTGCTGGGTCATCGCTGGATTCAACAAGATTTAT
>DATCLO010000124.1:0-43468 GCA_036563875.1 Cyclobacteriaceae bacterium | reverse complement strand
TTTGCTGCGACTGACATGAAGTCATTTTTTGCAAAACTTCTCGCCCTTCAAGAGGGTGAGGGTTCACGTGTAACTTCATTATTGCTCATGGGATTTCTCATGGGCATGTTCCTGGCCACACTCACGGTGGCCTCGTCAGCGCTGTTTCTTGCAAACTTTGATGAGCAGACAACACTCCCCAAAGCATTCCTTCTCTCCGGAGTAGTGGGCCTGCTTGCCACCATCAGCTATAACCTCCTGCAAAACCGGATACCCTTCAACGTTCTGGGAGGACTAAGTATTGCCATCATTCTAGGGCTGACTGCTCTCCTGGAATTCGGACCTTCGTTCATAGCCGACACAAAGGACCTTTACTTTGCCGGCTTTACGCTGATTCTTCCCTTTACCTACATACTCAACCTGGTATTCTGGGGATCGTTCGGAAGGCTGTTCAACACGAGTCAATCCAAGCGACTTCTCAGTACGGTTGATGCAGGCGCCATGTTTGCATCCTTCATCGCCTATTTCTCGATCCCCCAAATTCTCAAGGCGGTCGAAAGTGAATCTGCGTTGTTTACACTCGGTCTAATCAGTATTGCATTGTTCTTCCTGCTCTTCCTCTACCTGTCGTCAGGCCGGGTTCACAAGGTAGGAAGCTTTCGCAATGAAAGGGAGTACTTCAAAAAGGTCAGTCCACTTCAGTTTGTACGCAACCGCTACATGCTCTCCCTGTCGGCATTTGTTGTCGTCTCAATGCTTGCAGTGCAGTTCGTTGACTACTCTTTCCTCAACGTAACGACGATCATGCTTCCGGAGAAGGACATCGCGAGGTTTATCAGTTACTTCGGGATGACCGTAGTGGTGTTCAACTTCCTGTTCCAGTCGTTTGCGACACCAAACATCGTCAAGCATTACGGCATGCGCGTGGCCATGCTCATCAACCCGATCCTTATCGGACTTTTCACCCTTGCCGCCGTTGTTGTAGGGTACATTTCAGGTCACGCAGAAGGTTCGGAGCTGTTTGTTGTGTTCTTCATTTCCATCGCCATGAGCAAGCTGTTCATCTCGTCGCTAAGAGACGCGTTGGATCAGCAGACCTTCCGATTGTATCTCCTGCCACTTGAGCACAACATCCGCATTGACGTGCAGACGAAGGTTGAAGGGGTCGTTATGGCTTTGGCGACGGTCCTTGCCGGTGCACTGATTATTCTATTGAACACCGTCCGGGTATTCGACTTTTTTTCGGTGACAGTTGCTACCATCCCGCTTGTGGGCGCCTGGTGTTACATCTCCAACATGCTCAATAAGGGATATCGCACCACATTGCAAGACACACTGGCCTTTGGTCGTACAGCAACAGATCAGCAACGCGAGCGAGCGTACAACGTTCCTGATGTACTTCAAAAAGGCATCACAAGCAATGTTGACGGCAGGGTCATGTATGCGTTGCGGCTAATGGAACAGGTAGAGCCAGCGCTGTTCGAGAATACAGTCGTTACACTGGCGGCAACAGGCTCACCGCGTGTAAGAAAATATCTGGAAGAACGCATTCGTGTCGATCGTCTTGTCGAGGGACGTCGCGATGAAATTCATGGTCTCGCAACACGAGCTGCAGATCAGGCAGAAGACAGCGATCACATCGGCATTACACTTGATCGTCTTATCGAGCTGGGCAACTCAAAGAACCCGAATGATCGTCTCATTGCCGCGCGTACGCTCAGCACAACATACGGAAACAAAGCCGTGTTCCTTCTCCTGGAACTGCTTCGCGATCCTGACCCGGTAGTGAAGTACGCTGCATTGCGAACGGCGAGAAAAATCCGTCGTCCTGAGACCTGGCCCGTATTGATCGAATTGCTCCGCCATCCGACCTTTAGTCATCATGCAGCTGCAGCGTTACAACAAGCTGGCGAATCGGTACTTCCTACACTCGAGGCAGCGTTCAACAAAAATGCACAAAGCGACACCACGATGCTCCGCATTGTGCAGATCATGGGTCGGATCGGCGGAGAGTACGCATTGAAACTACTATTGAGAAAAGCCGAACATCCTGACAAGCGAATCGTTCGGCAAATCCTCCACGCGCTGCGCTACAGAAACTACCAGGCTAAAGGACGCGAGGCGCTCGAAATCAACAACATGCTCGACGCTGAGATCGGGAAAACAATCTGGAACCTTGCAGCACTGCACGAACTGCCGGAGGAACGTCCCTATCAACACCTGCGCACTGCGCTTGAGGAAGAAATAAACGCCAACTACAATCAGATCACGCTACTGCTTTCTTTGCGTTACGACCCGCAGTCGGTCCGCATGGTAAAGGACAATATCGACTACGGCGACCCGGACAGCATCGCATTTGCGCTGGAGCTTATGGAAACTTTTGTTGATCCGGGACTGAAGGCTCGGTTGTTTCCACTGTTCGATGACACATCTGTTCCGGAAAAGCTTCAAAACCTGCAGCTTTTCTATCCGCGTGAGTCGTATACCCCGATACAAACGATCAACTACATTCTCAACAGAGACTACAACGAAATAAACCGCTGGACGAAAGCGTGCGCTATTCACGCAACTGCATTCCTTCCGGAATTCCGCATTAATCGTGGCCTGATCGCCCATGTGTTTAATCCTGATAAACTTCTGCAGGAAACAGCTGCCTGGGTAATCTGGAGAAAGAACCGCACCATCTACGACACGGTGGTGGGCAGACTGCGCGATGTCGAAAGAAAGTATCTCCATTCAACGCTTGAAGAAAATCAACTGGGCGATGGATTGAATGATGGTGCATTTCTTGAGATAGAGCGAGTCCTTTTCCTTAAGTCATTGCCCGGTTTCAAAGACATTGCCGGAATACAACTGGCGGAGCTCGCTGGTTACATGAGTACAATAGAACTGGATGCAGGGGGTAGGCAGGACCTGGCAGATGGGGATAATCCCGTGTTAATTGTAGGGCACGGGTCTGTACGGCTCGACCTTGTGGACAGCGAATCCGCATTTTTGCAGAAAGGCGAAGTTTACGGTGACGTGTTCCAGGAGGATCCAGTAATCCCGGTGCGGCGTATTGAAGCGATGGAACGAGCAATCATTTTCCGGATCGACAACGCCGATTTTTATCTCGTGATGGTGAATAACCCTGAACTCATGGAAGGCATGATCAGGAACATTCCTTGTGAAGTCGAACAGCAAAACATACACCCTAATGAAATTCGACATTGACGTACTGATCATTTTCGCAGAACAGGACAACCAGCCCGTAGGGGAAGGCAATCCGGGATGGGTCTCGCAGTTTCGTCGTTTTCTTGAACTCATGCTGGCCCAGGTTCTTGGCGACAAGCCTAACGTACTCCTTAAGGGAGAGTATGATTCCCTCACGTCACCGCGTCTCGACAACGCAGCAACCCTCGTGACAATCCTTTCGAAAGACTTCTGCAAGTCGGGTGCCTGTCTCGACTATACTGAGACCTTTGTGAAAGCAACCGAAGGCACGCCTCAAACCATCGGCCGTATCTTTAAAGTCTTCAAGAATTACATTCCCGTGATGGACCAGCCGCCTCGTCTGCGTTCGCTCATTGGTTACGACATGTATCAACTTGATCCCGACTCGGGACAAACCACAGAATACACTGACTATTTCAGTACCGAGGCCGAACGAGAGTACTGGATGAAGATGGTGGACCTGGCTTATGACATTTACGACACGCTGATGCGCCTCCGGGGCGAAGGTCCCGCTGAAATCAGAACGCTGTACGAACGGAAAGCAATCTACCTGGCAGAAACGGGTCACGATCTTTCCGTACAACGCAATATCATCAAGCGAGAACTGCAACGTCACGGTTATCTCGTGTTACCCGGACAAACCCTCCCCTCGCGACGTGATGAACTGGAGAAAGCTGTCGAGCGTGATCTCGAAGCGAGCAGTCACTCCATTCACCTCATAGGCGCCGCGTATGGTGAGATCCCTGAGGGTTCGGATATTTCCGTGATAGAAATTCAGAACAACCTGGCGGCAAGGAAAAGTCAGCGGGCGAAAGACGCGAACGAAAGTTTCTCGCGGCTGATCTGGATTTATCCTCACATCACGAACGCGAGCCAGAAACAACAGACATTCATTGAACGCATAAAGCGGGACGCGGAAGCTCAGGAAGGTGCAGAAATCCTTCAGACGCCACTTGAAGATTTCAAGAACATAATGCGGGAAGAACTGCTGGAAGCAGATGACCGCGCCATCAGCCACTCGTCGGGCAGCCCATCCGTATACCTGGTTTACGACCGCGCCGATCAAAACGCGGTTGAGCCCCTGAAGAAAGCGCTGGAACAAAATGGCTTCCAGGTGTTGATACCGGGTTTTGAAGGAGAAGTGCTGGAGTTAAGGAGAAAGCATATCGACAACCTAAGGGGTTTCGATATCGCCGTGATTTACAAAGGTCAGGTCAACGAGCAATGGGTACGCATGAAGTTACTTGACCTCCTCAAGGCACCGGGATTCGGACGCAAGAAACCGATCCTTGGCAAGGTGCTGATCGGCAAACCTTCAGCCAGCAGTTTGCTTAACGGCCAAGACATTACCGTGATTGACGGCGACATCACCACAGTTATTAACCAACTGCAGGAGTTACTGCATGAATTCACAACGGCGAAAACATGATTCCTGCACAGGCTGAGCGACATACTCTGACATCAAATCCCTTCCCTGGCCTTCGTCCGTTCCGAATCGAAGAGAGCCACCTGTTTTTCGGTCGGGAAGGTCAGACCGACGAGGTGTTGCTTAAGCTCGCGCGTCATCGTTTTGTTGCCATCGTCGGTCCCTCCGGATCCGGTAAATCATCATTCATCTATTGCGGTGTTCTGCCCATCCTTTACGGAGGCTTTTTGGCAGAGGCAGGATCAGGATGGGAGGTGATTGTAACGCGACCTGGTCACTCTCCCATCGACAATCTCGCGGAAGCCGTACTGAAAAAGAATGCACAGTACGCTGCCGATGATGACGATGAAAAGAAAATCAAGAGAACCATCTTCTCGACACTTTTGCGGAGTAGTTCGCTCGGCCTCGTAGAGGCCGTGCGTCATGCAGGCGGAAAGGAGGACGTAAAATACCTCGTTCTTGTCGACCAGTTTGAAGAGCTGTTCCGCTACAAAGACGGACAGGAAGCCAATGCAGTCAACGAGGCACTCGCTTTCGTCAACCTGCTGTTGGAAGCTTCTTCAAACAAGGATGCGCCAATTTACGTGGCGCTCACCATGCGTTCCGATTTCATCGGCGATTGCGCTCAA
The DNA here is from genome assembly GCA_036563875.1 of Cyclobacteriaceae bacterium. Taxonomy (GTDB): domain Bacteria; phylum Bacteroidota; class Bacteroidia; order Cytophagales; family Cyclobacteriaceae; genus ZC4RG29. The sequence continues at coordinate 38,221 of DATCLO010000124.1, read as the reverse complement.
TACCCCGAACTGACGAGCCGCATCAACGACAGTCACTACCTCATTCCGCAGCTTACGCGAGAACAAAAACGCAGCGCCATTGAAGGACCTGTGGCAGTTGGAGGTGGTCGCATCACGCCACGCCTCGTGCAACAACTGCTGAATGACTTAGGCGATAATCCAGATCAGCTCCCCATCCTCCAGCACGCGCTGATGCGTACCTGGAATTACTGGATGGAGCATCGCGAAAGCGAAGAGGAACCCATCGACCTCAAACACTACGAGGCGATTGGTACGATGTCGGAAGCTCTTTCACTCCACGCAAACGAAGCTTACGACGAACTTGACGAGCAGCAGAAGGTCATTTGTGAGATTCTCTTCAAAGCCATCACCGAAAAAAGAGGTGAGAATTTCGGTGTGCGAAGACCGACCCGCCTCGAAGAAATCGCTGCCATTGCAAATGTATCCGAGGAGGAAGTAGTCCAGGTAATAGACAAGTTCAGAGATCCGGGACGCTCACTACTCACGCCCGCGCACAATGTACCCTTGACGTCCCGATCGATGATCGACATCTCCCACGAGAGCCTCATGCGGATATGGACGCGGCTTAAGGGATGGGTGGAAGACGAAGCGGAAGCAGCGCAGATCTACATCCGCTTGTCGGAAGCGGCGGCCATGTACCAGGTAGGAAAGGCGGGGCTATGGCGTCCTCCTGACTTGCAACTCGCCCTCAACTGGCAGAAAAAATACAAACCTGGGATCGTTTGGGGACGGCGGTACAATCCGGCTTTCGAGCGGACGATGATATTCCTGGAGTACTCCAAGAAGGAGTGGGAGACCGAGCAGCGCATCAAGGAACTTCGCCAGAAGCGTAAACTCAAAGCCGCGCGTATCGTGGCGCTGGTGCTTGGCTCCTTGACGCTCGTTGCGCTGCTTGCGCTCGTGTTTGCATTTCTCAAGCAAACGGAGGCTATCCGAAACTTTGAGGCGTCCGAAATAGCGCGTAAGGAAGCCGAAAAACAGAGACTGGAAGCTGAACGCCAAAAGGAATACGCGCTCGAACAAAAACGAATCGCGGAAGAGCAGGAGGCATACGCACTGCAACAACAAAAGGAGGCGGAGGAACAGCGTCAGGTTGCCATCGAACAGCGCCGAATTGCCGAGTCACAACGCGCGATCGCGTTAGTCAATGAACGCAGGGCAAGGGAAAACGCAGAGATCGCTGACCGCGAGCGTATACGCGCAGAAGCTAACGAGAAACGCGCCATCGAAAACGCCGAGCGCGCACAACGTGAAGAGCAACGGGCTCGAGAGCTTCGTTACCGCGCAATTGCAAAGGCGATGGCAATCAAGTCAATTCAGCTCAACGATCGCGAACAGGAAGCATTACTGGCACAACAAGCCTACAACTTCAACACACAATTTAAAGGTTATCCTTACGACAACGACATCTACGATGGACTGTATAATGCGCTGAAAAAGTTCGGCGATCCTCTCACAGCCAACCTCACAGGACACAAGAACAACGTGAGAAGCCTGGTTACATCACCCCGGGGTGGAACGATATATTCCGGTGGTGCTGAAGGCAAAGTCATTCAATGGACAAATCGCGGAGGTACGTGGACGGGTGAGACTATTGTGCCGGAAGCTGCATACCGACTGATTGCATGTATGGATGTCAGCAACGACGGCAAGTGGCTGATCGTAGGTGGGAACTTCAATGCAGCGGACCCTCGGCGCAACTTCGTAGAGCTCTACGACCTCCAGTCGCCCGGAAAACCTGCAAAAGTATTCCGCGGATTTGTTGGCGAGGTGGGCCACATCCGCTTCACGCCGGACTCGAAAGGATTCTACGCTCGTGACAACGAAGGATACACCATCAGGTATTGCGACATGACCACGGTGAAGGAAGTGATCATGAGCAAGGAAAAAATCCGGAGCATGGACATAAGCAGGGATGGTCGTCAGCTGGCTGTGGTTACTGATGAAGGAAAGTCGGGTCAATTGATTGTGTGGGATCTGAATACCATGACACCTCGTCCGCAGTACACCAAGGGTGAAGGACTTTTCGCCGTAGCATTCGGTCCGGAAGAAGGCACGATTGTCATCGGCGCTGCCAATGGTCTTGTAAGAATACTTGGTGGCGGATCCGTACTTCGTGAATTATCGGGGCACGAGTCTGCTATTCAGGACATACGGTTCAACCATGCAGGCAATTTCATGGCGACGGCGAGCAAGGACAAAACGGTTCGGCTATGGAACCTGAAGAACCTGAAGGAACAACCAATAAAGCTGTACGATCACCCGAACTGGGTTTGGTCGATCGCTTTCTCGCCCGACGATGAGCAGTTGCTTGCGGGCACACAGGAACAAGTCATTAAATCATGGCCTACCCGGGTAGAGACGATGTCAGGGAAGTTGTGCGGAATGGTAACCCGGAACATGACTAAAGATGAATGGGACATTTTTGTTTCGGAAGACCTCGAATACGTAGAGACGTGCGAGCAGTTTTCCACGGCAACCAAGACTAAGTGAGCGAAAGGCGCCCGAATTTTTTTATGAGAAAGTCTATAGCATTTTTTGCCCTTCTGTTAGTTGCTCTGGGTGGTCCGATTGCCGCGTATTCGCAGACTGCATGTGCCCTGACACTCCGCACTGCTCGGGCAACCTATGACGAGGGGCGTTTGCATGAACTGCCTCACTTGCTCGCTCCCTGTCTCAAGAGTGGATTCACAAAGCAGGAAGCAGTCGAAGCCTACAAGCTGCTTGTCCTCTCCTATATATACCTGGAAGAACCAACGAAGGCCGACGAAGCGATGCTTCAGCTGCTTCGCACTGATCCTTACTTCGAAATAAACGAATCAGCCGATGCAGCCGAGTTCATCGCACTGTATCGCACTTTCCGGACGTGGCCAGTATATCGCGTTGGCGCGAAGGTGGGCGTCAATGCCGCACAGCCGCATGTTATTTCGTACGTCGATGCTGTCGAAGGTGCAGAGGTGTCCTACTCCCCTGCAATCAGCTTCATGTCGGGACTTGTATTTGAAATACCAATTGCAGAACGGTTCGCGCTCAACCCGGAGTTATACTTTCAAATAAGGTCGTTCATCTACGAGTCGAACCTGAACGTCGGAGATAATCAAACCAATTCATCCGAAGGAAAGGAAGTTCAGACATCCATCTCACTTCCCGTGTCGGTTCAGTATACACTTTCAAAATCAAAACTGAATCCCTACGTGTCAGCCGGTGTCTCCGTCGACTACCTGTTGAAGTCGTCGATCACTATGAACCGGCTTAGGGTAAATGCCAACTCCATCCAGGAACGAACGTTCGATGTTACCAGCAGCAGAGAGCGCATTCAGATTAACGCTCTGGCTTCTGCAGGCATAAAGGCTCGTTTGGGTAGCGGATTTGTAGTAACTGAACTCAGGTTAGCGTATGGGCTGATGGGTATGAACGATCCTTCATCGGCGTTTACCATTGACGACTACCTCTTGTTCGACAGCGGATACGCTGACAACAGTATGCGGTTGAATTCGCTTTCCCTCACGGTAGGGTATATATATAATGTGTTCCACCCTAAAAAGCTTAAACCTGGAAAATGAGATATGCGTGGCTGATATTGGTAATTGCCAGTCTGGCGGCCTGTCAGGATGCTCACGATGCCAGGCCGATGGAAAGGATCACATTCGCGCGCTTTTATGAAAGCAGCTTGGGCCAACGTGCCGTCGCAGCTCGCGAGTTTGATGGCGGGTACCTTTTGCTCGGAAGCCGGCTTACGGCTGACGACACTACAGCGTTGGTGATCCGCACGGGGATACGTGGTGAAGTACTGTGGCGAAGCGAGCTGCCGGGCATCATTCCCAAGTCTTTACTTATCGGGTCTAATTCCCTGTTTGTATCCGGTGACAGCATTCATGTGAATCCTGAGTCGCCGAACGTCAACGACCTGATCATACAATCGGCCCTTCTCTACCGCGTTTCATTCAGTGGAACACCGCTTGGAAAGTTGGTCATTGCGGACCACTCCCCTTCTAACCGGATCGACTACAAAGCAGATGCTCTCACACTCAGCAGCCAGGGGGATATCGTTATGCTGGGTACGTTCCGGGAGCCCAACGTAAACGCCACAGAACGCCCGTTCGTGGCAGCGTTGAATCCCAATACCTTTGATACACTGTGGAGCAAACAGTATAACGTCATCGATCGCGACTACGTCAATGCACGGACCGTACATTACACAGCTGACGGATATATTGTATGGGCCAGCGCCATCCTCAAGGAACAGCAAACCTTCGAACGAACATACCTGAGTATACCCTTCATCAGGGAAACATCGGTATTTGAAAACAACGATGTGTTCGGCGCAACCACGGACCAGAAGTTGCTGGTTGGAGACATTCAGCGCGCTTCTGACCCGGAGTTTGGTTACGGTGTTGTTGGTACGCATGCTGCGCCTTCGGGCGACAACGCCAACCTCTTTTTCGCCCGTGTCACCAGCACTGGCAACTTCATCGCGGGCAGTGAACGCTATTTCGATGGTACACTTTCCGCGGCCAATGTCCCGGTGGCGGCGCTTGAATCGGCAAGCAGTGATGACGGCGCGGCGTTGTGCGCGACAAGCGACGGTGGATTTGTACTCGCGGGGACCATGTCGACCACGCCGCAGCGCGGCAATGGGGGTCGCGACATATTTCTCGTCAAAGTAAATGGAATGGGCGAAATCCTCTGGAACAAGGTCTGGGGAGGAACCGGCGATGAAGCAATTGGCAGCATTACAGAAACATCAGACGGCGGGCTTTTGCTTTGCGGTTCGCGCGACGCTTCAGGTCTTCCCTCCATGTTCCTCATAAAGACCAATGCAAATGGAGAAATTCAAGATTGATGGCCGATGCGTGAAAAGTCTTTACTGAACGTTCTTCTCCTATCTGTCGCGCTTTGCGCAATCACTGCAATGAGCAGCATGGCGCAGCCCGTTGTGGCGGATGCTGGTCCGTCTACTGCCGAAGTGTGTGAAGGCGACGGTCTGGTCCTTGGGGGAAGTCCGACTGCATCCGGCGGAACGGGCTACTACAGCATCGTATGGGCGTCAAATCCTCCAGGCTTCTTCAGCCAGGCAAGTAATCCTGTCGTCACGCCTACCGAGAACACAACCTACATTGTCACCGTAACGGACTCCGATGGTGATACAGATATCGACTTCATTAATGTAACTATTAACCCGAGAACAGATCCTGATGATCTCGACATCGTGTTTAATCCGGATGCCAATTCCTACAGCATCGATAGTCCTCCCGTAGACCTTTCTTTTACCGTAGGAGGCGGTGGAGCAGGAACTGGCATTTTGAGTGGCGATGGTGTTAACAGTACAACCAACAAGTTCTATCCCAACGCGGCCAATGTAGGTGCCAATGACATTACGCTGACGTTCACCAATACTGATGGGTGTGTAACGGAAATCACAGAGACGGTCAGCGTTTACAACCCCAATGGCTTTATCAGCGGACTGGACAATGGCTATTGTCCTTACGGTCAGGACGACCTGACGATCAACGTTCCTCCACCTTATCTGTCGTTTGTCGATGTTTATCTGTACAATGAAGCCGGTGTCCCCATCCCGGATGGGACGGCGTGGACTAAAGATCTCCCGACGCAGACTGTCCATCTTAATCTCGATCAGCTGCCCATAGGCAAGAACCGATTCTATATCATATATCAAATCATTGGAATTATTGGATACAACTATACGCCTTATCTTGATCTGACTTGCTTGTGCATTCAGTATAATATCACACCAATACTCGGTCCTGTACAGACGGTTGTAGAGGTGCCCATGATCATCAATCCACAGCCAGTGGTAAAGATTGCCTTTAAAGCAGAAACACCAGAGCTTTGTCGCAACGCAAGCCCCCTGACACTCGAAGGTGCCCCGGCAGGCGGTATCTGGCAGGGCCCCGCCATTACACCTGCTCCCGGAAACGACGCCAGCCCTGAGTTTTCTTCCGGCGATAACGGACTGGCCTCTTTCAATCCGGCTGCTGCGAGCGTAGGGATCAATTCGATTCGATACATCTTCGAAGACGACAATGGCTGTCGCGACACGACGGGCGTTAACATGACCGTTCACGATCTGCCTGTGCTCGACTTCACAACGCCAAATGGCTGCGTTGGAATTCCTGTTGAATTCGATCCTTCGGTTACCATTCCCAGCGGCGTAGCTGTAACCGGATATGTATGGGATTTTGACGACGATCGACGGGAGTCATACACCGTGTTACCCGATCCCACAACACACGTGTTTAACTCAAGTAACGACTACGACGTTACGCTGGGTGCAACTACTGCGGATGGATGCTTTACTTCTGTCACGAAACAGATTTCAGTTGGCGACATTCCTGACGTAAAGCTGGGTTGGTCGTCTGTGTGTGACGGTGATCCTACGCGATTTGCGTTTAAGTCGTCCTTTTTCAGTACTACACCATCTGATTTGTACAGCGTATCGTGGGATTTTGGTGACGGCTCAACTTTCTTGCGCGTCAATCCCACCCTGCCAGACACCGTTCGACAATACACTTATGCTGCACCAGGTGTATTTAAGGCTTTCGTAACGCTTGAAACTGACCTGGGATGCACAAACTCGGATACAGTTCAGGTATACAAGGTAGCACGAACAGGAATTATTGATGGCGATAACGAGTATTTGCAGGACTTTAACACAGCTACCCTTGATGAACAACAGTGGGTGAGCGGAGGCAGCAACTCATCATGGGAATGGGGTACACCCGCTAAAACGCTTATCAACGACGACGCGACGGGCGGTGGCAAGGCGTGGGTAACAAGTCTCACCGGATCGTTCAATATAAATGAAGATTCGTGGGTTCATAGCCCATGTATTGACCTTTCAGAGATCGACCGTCCGGTTCTGTCACTCGACATCCGATCGCTTACACGAAACCGAATTGAAGGCGCGGTTCTTCAAATGAACGTTACGGGTTCTACGAACAAGGAGTCCGACTGGAGAACCATTGGAAATGTTGGAGCAGGTGCAAACTGGTATAACGCGACTGGAATCCTGAGCAACCCGGGTAACCAGTCGCTCAACCAGACAGGGTGGTCGGGATCCATCGACTCGACGGCGTGGCGAAGGGCTGTCATCTCTCTCGATAACGTGCTGGCACCCTTAACGCCGGCACAACGCTCGCGGGCACGATTCAGGATCGCGTTTTCGAGTCCTGTAGACTCAAGCTTTGCTGCTACCGAAGAAGGTTTTGCCTTCGACAACTTCAGGATCGGTCAACGCAATCGCACTGTGCTGCTGGAAAGCTTCACCAACACAGGAGGTCCCAACACACCGGATGAACCCAACAAGACAGCGAATGCTACAATCAACACCTTTGTCGATGGGTTGGTTGGTGAACTCATAAAAGTTGAATACCACCTGGGTCTCGGCGGTCCGGCCGACGATCCGCTCTACAAGGACAATCCCGTTGACGCGAATGCGCGCGCAGCCTTCTACGGTATCACCTATACACCGTACGCGCTGGTCGATGGAGAATACGGACCAAGCTTAATGCAATCGTTTAATGGCCAAAGTCTGAAGCCTGCCGAGGCCACCATCGATACGATTATCACTAGCGGCTCCGCTGGCGGACCATTCACAGTGGATGTAGAGTTCACAGCTATCACAGACCTGCCTCCCGGAACAGCGCTTCACGTGGTTATTGTCGAGAAGGTTATTTCGGATCCGGCTGCGTCGGGTGCCAACGGTGAAAGTACCTTCAGATATGTCATGAAGAAAATGCTTCCGACTGCACGCGGAACCCTCTTTACCGCTGGTGTACCGGCAGGGGAAACGCGCTCAGTGAGCGTATCGTGCTATCCACACGCGTATGATCCCTCCAACCTCGCCGTCGTTGCCTTCCTGCAACACGAAGATACCGGAGAAGTCTATCAGGCACGCCTGCTCGATACACCGCAATACCTGCCAACCAGTGTTATAACGGGGATTGAACCGGTACTTGCCGACCGCGTTCGTATTTATCCGGTGCCAGCCAAAGACATACTTAACGTGTCGTTACCGGCAGCAATGCGTCATACCGTAGTATGCAGGCTCTTTGATGCGGTTGGTCAGGAGGTTGCCAACGAGATATATCCGGCAGGCGATGTGACTCGCACGATTGACACGTCGCATCTTGCAGGTGGCATATACGTGTTGCAGTTTGAAACGCCCGGTGAACCCATAAGCCGGAAGAAGATCATGATCGTCCATTAGACATCCAGTCCGTTTTGGATATGATGATGTTCGCGACATCGAGATCTGTCTGTGATGTGTTGGAGTACCCGGAACGCTATTTTGCGTTTTGGAATTCTTCTGTAATTTTGGCCACCCCAGCTACGCAGGCCTTTTGTTCCTGATCAATCGGAGCTCAATTGCAGTATGGAAATATTTCTCTCAGCAGAAACCTGGCTTGCGTTAGTAACGCTTACATTCTTTGAGGTTGTCCTTGGCATCGACAACATCATCTTTATTTCGATAGTCTCAAACCGACTGCCGGAGAATGTCCGGGCACGTACGCGGAATATGGGTCTTATCCTCGCGATGGTCGTGCGCATCCTGTTGCTACTGGGCATAAGCTGGGTAGCCAGCTTTCACCAACCTTTGTTCAGTGTATTTGGGACGGATATCAGTGGCCGCGACCTCGTACTCGCGTTTGGTGGACTATTTCTCATCGCCAAGAGCACACGTGAAATTCACCAGGAGATGGAGGGCGATCTTCACGAAGGTCCTGCCGTGGCGAAGAAGGTAAACATGAATTCTGTTATCGCCCAGATCATTTTGCTGGACATTATTTTTTCGTTCGACTCGATCCTCACTGCGGTTGGCCTAACGTCACACATTCCGATCATGGTGATTGCCATTGTGCTTTCCATCATCATTATGATCGCCTTCTCGGGACGAATCAGCGACTTTATTCACAAACATCCATCACTTGAGGTACTCGCGCTCGGGTTTCTGATCCTCATAGGGTTCATGTTGTTCCTCGAGGGTCTTCACTATGAGATTCCGAAAGGGTATATTTACTTCGCCGTTGCATTCTCCCTGATGGTCGAGATGATCAACATGAGAATCCGCAAGGCGAAAAAGAAGAAAAAGCAAGCTGCCTCAAATGCATCAGGTGAAGAGTGATGATTCGCTGCGATACCCCATCGGGCGTTTTACTCCCAAAGAGACTTATACTTTTGACGAACTTCAGGAACTCATCGGCCGGATAGAAGCCTTGCCTGCCCGCCTGAGAAAGGTAACCAGTGCACTGACTCCGCAGGAACTTGACACCCCCTATCGCGAGGGTGGCTGGACACTCCGCCAGGTTATCCATCACCTGGCCGACAGCCACTCAAACGCCTACATACGTTTGAAATGGTCGCTGACGGAACCCACTCCTACAATCAAGGCATACGACGAAAAACTCTGGGCTGAAACGCCCGAGACCAGAGAAGATCCGGAAATCTCCCTGCGCATGTTGGAGGCATTGCACACCCGTTGGGTGAAGCTGCTCAGGGCGTTGCGTCCTGAAGATTTTGAAAAGGGCTACATCCACCCGGATACCGGGAAGTTTGTGAGCCTCGGCCGTCAGGTGGCCTTGTATGCATGGCATGGGGAGCATCACATTGCTCACCTGAGGCTTGTCTCGCCACACGTTCCGGCACCTTGAGCTACAGCCGACCGTACATACTGTTTAACCGGCACCTTGAGACCATCTATCCTGCGATTTTCCGCAAGGTCCCGCCGGTTGTCGCCACTCCTGAACGCATTGACACACCTGACGACGACTTCCTGGACCTTTACTGGACGACACAAGACTCAGAAAAACTTGTGATCCTATGTCACGGCCTTGAGGGTAACGCCCGCCGTCCTTACATGCAGGGGATGGCGCGGGCATTTTTCCTTCATGGATTTGACGTGCTCACGTGGGATTACAGGGGATGTGGAGAAGAAATGAATCGCACACTCCGGTTCTATCACAGCGGTGCTACTGACGACCTCCATCTCGTAGTAAAGCACGCAGCCAGGAAAGGATACGACCAAATCAATCTCGTCGGGTTTAGTCTCGGCGGCAACATCACACTGAAATACCTTGGCGAGCGATACACCGATGCAGTACCCATTCACAAAGCTGTGACCTTCTCAGTGCCAATGGATCTCGCCTCGAGTTGCAGACAGATTTCGCGACCGGAAAACCTCATCTACGCTTACCGTTTTCTGAGAAGTCTAAAGGAAAAAATTCTGAGAAAATCCCGGTTGATGGAAGGTCTCGATGTAAAATATCTTCCTGGTATTCGCACACTCGTTCAGTTCGACGACCGGTACACCGCGCCATTGCATGGGTTCGAGAATGCATCCGACTATTATCATAAATGCAGCTCTATTCGCTTCCTTGATCGGATCGAAACACCAACGCTGATTGTGAATGCCCGAAACGATCCCTTTCTTAGTGCGGAATGCTTTCCCCGACTGGATGATTACGCCTTCATCACTTTTGAAGCGCCTGTTCAGGGTGGACATGCAGGCTTTACACAATTCTCCAAAAATGGACTATATTGGTCCGAAGAAAGAGCGGTGCAATTCATTACCGGGCTTTCGTGACCATTGAGTTGAATTTCCGGCAATTATGGTGGAACGTTATAGCATAACCTGCGACGCAGACAGTGTTCGCACCCGCTTTTCGGTTGACGTTCCCGGCTTCTATAAGCCGCATTACAATGCCGCTCCCACACAATTGCTTCCCGTAATTACGAATACGAGTCCAGAGGGCGTTTCGCTATTTTACTGGGGCATTCCTCCATCGTGGGCCAAGAACAAGACGGTGAGCGAGAAGGTGATCAACGTGAAATCAGAGGCATTGAAAGAAAAGCCTTCATTACGGAAAGTGATCCTGAAACGTCGATGCCTGGTCCCTGCAGATGGGTTTTACGCGTGGAAGCGATCTGGTAAGAAAACGCTTATCCCCTATCGTATTGTTGCGGCTTCCGGAGCATTACTATCCTTCGCGGGAGTATGGGAAGACTATGAAGACAACGAAGGCGGCGAACAGAGCACGTTCACCATATTGACACGTCCTTCGGACGATACTGTGCGGCCAATAACGGAAAGGATGCCAGTAATCCTTTCCCGCGAGACCGAAAAGGTATGGCTTTCTTCAGACGCCGACGAAAGCATCCTGCTTAGTGCAATGCACTCACCATCGGGAGAAGCGCTTAGTGCGTACACGGTCTCACCCCGCATCAACACCATCTCGGAAGATGTGCCATCGCTCATCGCGCCCGCACCTCCTGCCGATCAGTTTGGCAATCTCACTTTGTTCGATTAGCGATCAGAATCCTTCGTCGCCCTGTACTTCTTCGTCTTCGGGTTTGAGGTCGGTGGGCTCTTCGTTCTTAGGAGTTTTTTGCTTGCCCTCCTTCCGTTGTCGCGGTTGATCAGACGCTGGTCCATCGGAAGTCTTCGCTTCCCTGTTCCGATCTACCTTTTCCTTTTTCGCGTTCTTGTCCTTCTTCAGGAAGGAGAACACGCCCTTCTTCTTCGCAGGTTCTGCCTCTGTTACCGTGTCTTCGACAGGCTCATTTTCATTGTATTCGAAATCGAACTCAGAGCGTTCCTGAGGCGGCTCGACGAGCAAGGAATCGACAGGCGCTTCCCGATCGCGTTTCTTTTCCTTCTTCTTGAAGAGATTTCTGAAAAATCCGCCCTTCTTCTGTTTTTCTTCCCGCTTAGCGTCTTCTTCCTGCCACTTGCCCTGCATTTGGGCGAGGCGGACGTCAGGCAACACCAACACATCGCGGAGATACCACATGTAGTTGTCCTGGTCGATATTGAAGCGAATATCGTCGATCCTGTAGGTGACACTGTCGCTGTTGTAGCGCAGCATCCTTACTTCCTTGTCCTTGGTAATGACATAAGTGCTGTCAGGATCAACAGCTTCAAGGGTGTCAGGTGGAGCCTGAGGCACGTCGACTATATAAGTACTGTCGATAACGGACCGCGCTGCAGCGTCCAGTTCAGCCAGTGACACGTCATCCTGACCGATGGTGAGGGAGTCAGGGACCACCGGATACACCGCTTTCATTTCGACCGTGGCCAGGCTATTAAGCTTTTTCCGGTAGGGAACGGCCTCCGCGATGAGGTAGCGGTTCTTGCTGGCCGTGAGAATCTTGGGTGTAGAGTCCTCCTGGAAATAGCTAAACTTCTTGCGGAGGGCATCCTTATCGTAAATAAAGGCGCTTTGAAAGGCAGGGCATACCATTCGCTGGGTACATGCGGAAAACAGCACACCAAGTGTGGCCAGAATAAAAAATGCCCTGATCATAAGGCTTTAGCACTCAAAAAATACAAATCCACACACGCCCCCCGGTCCTCTCTGTACAGTGGATCTAAACCTTCAAAATTACGCATTCTGACAGGGAAACCCAAAAATTCACAGAATAATACAGCCATCTAACCCGCTGATAATCAATTCATACTACCATTTAACGACGGGACTGTCATTTTAGTGGGCCGACCCTGGAAATTACGATCAGTGATTTTTGATTTCACTAGTCAAAACCTCCCTACCCTATCGCAGGACCAACTTATATATAAGCCACATCACCCCCAGCAAAAACACCACAATTGAAATCTTATTGATGCCGTGCATCATCCGAATGTTGAAGTTTGAAGGTCGGGCTGGGTCCTTTCGCCGGAAGAAATAGCCGAAGACTTCATTAAGTTCGAAAAACTCCCGGAACTTGTTGCGCTTTTTGGGGCTGGTTGAGGATTGGTTTTCAGTTGTCATAGTTATGCATCCGGAAGGTGAACCGACTGCGGGTCTATCCAGTTCCCGTCTTCTCGTATAAGTTCGATAAGTTGGTCGACTGCCTGAGCGGTAGGGACGTTGCGTCTCACTACCTCCTTTCCTCTGTACAACGTGATCCGTCCGGGTCCGGAACCGACGTATCCGTAGTCGGCGTCGGCCATCTCGCCGGGACCGTTCACAATGCATCCCATGATGCCGATCTTAATACCCTTGAGATGATCGGTGCGCTTGCGGATCATTGCTGTCGTCTCCTGCAGATCGAATAGTGTTCTTCCGCATGAAGGACATGAAATGTATTCTGTCTTCGACATGCGGTTGCGCGTAGCCTGAAGAATACCGAATGCAGTTCGGTTGCAGCGATCAATCCATTCTGCAGGAACACTCCCTCCTACCGGAGCAGTAATACCCAGCATTATGCCGTCGCCAAAACCATCAATATAGAGTCCGCCGGCATCCGTCGCGGCTGCAATCATGAACGCATCTTCACTGTTTATCTCATACTCACGCCTTATGACAACAGGAACGTCGATACCTTCTTCGACAAGTTCAAAGAACATACGCCGTATTGCAGCCATGGCATGCGCATTTTGTGTCGACACGACGAGCACAGCCGTCGGATCATTGCGCACAAGCACTTTCAGCGATTCGTTCAGATCGCGTGCATCCAGGTGTACGAAGTTGAGAAGTGGATCTTTCGCCGATGCCTCTACATATTGCACCCAGTTAAAGAAGGGATGCTTGTTTTGTCGATCAGCAAGGTTTTCCCATACGTCTGCATCCACTATCTCTCTCAGACCATTCGGAAGCATGAACGTTACGGGATTGCGACCTGTGTAAATAAAGTCTGCCCCCTGGTCGCTCATATGCCACTTGTCCGGCTCGGGCAAATAATAGTGTCCTACCGGTCGCAGGTCCTTATATGATTTAATGGGATAACAGCTGAGGTCTGCTATGACACGCGGAACATGGTGAGGTCCCCCGAGGTTGATAGTCTCACGAGTCACGCGACGATTGTATGTAAACGGATCGACCGGAGACTCTCCAATAGGTTGTATTGGCTCGTGATTCTCCCGTCCGATATACCGGTCTACCATGATCTTTCCTACGGGAGATTCCACCTCCGGCTCCTCCGTCAGTGAAACGCGGACGGTATCGCCAAGTCCGTCTTCGAGCAACGTACCGATGCCAACAGCTGACTTAATCCGGCCATCCTCACCATCACCTGCTTCGGTGACACCCAGGTGCAAGGGATACGGTCTGAATCCCTCAGCATCGAGACGATTCACAAGCAGGCGGTACGCCTGCACCATGACAAGCGGATTGCTAGCCTTCATGGACAAGACGACGTCGTAGTACTGGAGATCCTCACAGATGCGCAGGAATTCCAGCGCCGACTCCACCATGCCGAGCGGGGTGTCGCCATAGCGACTCATGATTCGATCCGACAACGAGCCATGGTTTGTCCCGATGCGCATAGCCGTACCGTATTCTTTACAGATTTTCACGAGGGGAGTAAATTTCTCCCTTATGCGATCCAGTTCTGCGTTGTATTCGCTGTCGGTATACTCGATTACTTCGAAGCGCTTTTTGTCCGCATAGTTGCCCGGATTGATGCGCACCTTTTCAACAATGCGCGCGGCGAGTTCAGCGGCATTCGGTGTGAAGTGTATGTCGGCCACCAGCGGCGTGTTGTAGCCGCGTGCCCTAAGTTCCTTGCGGATGGCCTCGAGGTTTCGCGCCTCTTTGACGCTCGGTGCTGTAAGTCGCACGTATTCGCACCCCGATTCGATCATCCGGATGGCTTGTTCCACGGACCCTTTGGTGTCCATGGTATCGACCGTAGTCATCGACTGCACCCGTATTGGATTATCGCCGCCGAGCGGAACGTCCCCAATCTTTACCTCTATGGTCTTGCGCCGGCTGTAGCGTACGAGATCATTACAATACTGCCTGACGGAAGCTACTTTCTGATTCACGTAAAAAGATTTACAGCAAAATTAAGGGATTCGGAAGACAGTATGTAATATACTGATTTTCAATTAGGTACGAGAGTCTGATTAGCGATTGACGATTAGCAAATCACTAATCGCTAATCATGTATGTCTCCAAGCATCGGCCGTATCACCAGGTCCTCCACCACGGTAGAAGGAGCCACGTTGTACGCGCTGAAGACCGCCTCGGCGATGTCGACGGCAGGAATAAACCGATCCTCTGGTAGTCCGGATCCCATCCAGCTGTCCGTCCACGTTGCTCCGGGCATTACTGATGTCACCTTGATTCCAAAAGGCTTAAGTTCCTCCCGCAGGCACCGCGAAAAGCCAAGCAGGGCGAACTTGGAGATAGCGTATGAGCCACCGTTGGGATATGCCGTAAGACTTGCAATGGAACACATGTTGAAAATATGACCACTGCGTTGTCGCTTCATGGTATCGACGATGCCACGCGTCACATGATAAGCGCTATAAAGGTTAGCGCCGATCATCGTTTCCAGGTTGCCATCGGGCTCAGTGCTCAGGTCACCCGATACAAAAAGTCCGGCGTTATTTACCAATACGTCTATTGGCCGCTGAAGTGATACAACGAACCGGGCAAATGCCTGAGCCTGTATCTTGTCCGACAAGTCAGCGGAGTGAATGTGTACACTAATGCTGAACTCCCTTTCAAGGTCTGACTTGAGTGTTTGGAGGTCGCCTATTTTTCTCGCACATGCGACGATGTCGAATCCCGCCGATGCGAACTTTTGGGCGATGGCGCGCCCTATCCCCCGGCTGGCTCCGGTCACCGCTATGAGTTTGCTCATGAAATGGTTTTATTCCATTTTTGGGTATCTTTAGCAAGATAGTAATTGACCCGGAATCACTGAATTATGCTCATCAAATCCATCGGCCGCTACTTCATTTTTCTGGGTGCGCTCTTTACTAATCGGGAAAAATTCGTTACGTACTACAAGTTGGTCCTGGAAGAGTGTGTGCTGATCGGAATTGGTTCCATTTTTCTCGTTGTACTGGTCTCAACCTTCATGGGCGCTGTGACTACGGTGCAGACTGCGTACAACATGGTCAGCCCGCTGATACCCGACTATGTGATCGCACAAGTTGTTCGGGAAATGACGGTGCTGGAGCTGGCACCTACCGTTATCGCCATTATCTATGCTGGCAAAGTGGGATCGAGTATGGCCAGCGGACTGGGCACGATGCGCATTACGGAACAAATAGACGCCCTGGAGGTGATGGGAATTAATTCGATTTCCTATCTCGTACTCCCAAAAATCGTCGCCTCCATGCTGATGTATCCCCTGCTCGTCATCGTAGCTGGCGTGTGTTCCCTGGTTGGCGGATACCTGGTAGGCACAGTAGGCAATTATATCACACCAACGGACTACGTGTACGGAATTCGGTTTGTATTCCAGGAATTTTCGGTCTTTTTCGCACTGATCAAGTCCGTCGTGTTCGCATTCCTGGTGTCGTCCATTTCTTCCTATAAAGGATACTACACGCGCGGCGGAGCGTTGGAAGTTGGTGTTGCGAGTACGGAGGCCGTGACCTCCAGTGTTATCGCCATTCTAATTGCGGATTACTTGCTGGCACAACTACTCGTCGGTGGATAATGATCGAAATAAAAAACATATCGAAATCATTTAACGGCAAGGAGGTGCTGAAAGACATAAGCGGTGTCTTTCACAAAGGCATGCCGAACCTTATCATAGGCGCCAGCGGTACGGGTAAGAGCGTGTTGCTGAAATGCATCGTGGGCCTCATCAAACCCGACTCAGGGAAAGTGTACTACGATGGACGAAACTTCACCGACGCCGACATAAATCTCAAAACGGAAATCCGCCGTGAGATCGGAATGCTGTTCCAGGGCGGCGCATTGTTCGACTCCAAGAACGTCGAGGAAAACGTGAGGTTCCCCCTCGATATTCTTACCGACATGACGCCCGCCGAAAAGCTGGACCGCGTCAACTTTGCACTGCACCGCGTCGGTTTGGAGAATGTCAATAAGAAGATGCCCTCTGAACTGAGTGGTGGGATGAAAAAACGCGTGGGCATCGCGCGCGCTATCGTAAACAACCCCCGCTACCTGTTCTGCGATGAGCCCAACTCGGGTCTCGACCCCCAAACTGCCATACGCATCGACGATCTTATCGGCGACCTCACACAGGAATACAGCATGACGACGATCGTCGTGACCCACGACATGAACTCCGTGCTGGGTATCGGAGAAAATATCCTCTTCATCTACCAGGGACAAAAACTCTGGGAAGGAAGCAACAAGGATATTATGAATTCCGGCGTGAAGGACTTCGATGATTTTGTCTTCGCCAACAAGGTGATGAGCAAAATCCGCGAAAAGTAGCCATGCTACTCGTACCGCAGCGACTTCACCGGGTCGCTTAGCGCCACCTTCACCGAATGGTAGGCCACCGTAATCAAAGCAACGACAAGACTTACGGTTGCAGACACCAACAAGGGAGCAGTGCCGACGTCAATGTGATACGCGTACTGTTCCAACCAGCGCGTAATCAGGTACCAGCCCGCAGGACAACCCACCAACGCGGCAATGATCACCAGAACGCTAAATTCCCTTCCCATAAGCCGGATCAAGCCGGGTACGGACGCACCGAGAACTTTCCTGATGCCCAATTCCTTCGTACGGCGTTGTGCTGAGTACGACGACAATCCGAATAAGCCAAGACAAGAAATGAATACCGACAACGCCGCCAAAGTGTTAAACACGCGTCCGCGCTGGGCTTCCGCGCGATAGTAGCCATCCCATTCCTGGTCGAGGAACGTATAACTCACCGGATATCCGGGTGCATATTCTCTCCACAACTCATCAAAGGCCCGAAGGGCACGCTCTGATTGACCCGGACGCGTTCTTACCAGCAAAATATTTACGTAGTCCTGATGGAGAATAAGAGGATCAACCCCAACGTGCAGTGATCCGAAGTTGAAGTTTTTCACCACCCCTACTATCGTGCCTTCGCGACCACCAAACGTAATGGTCTTTCCGGCTGTCCCGTCGGCAAAGCCGAACTTGGCCGCTGCCACTTCATTGACAATGAAATTCATCGAGTCTGCGACACGCGATCGGTCGAAATCCCTGCCCTCTACAATCTCCATTTGCATTGCTTCAACGAAGCCGGGATCCACACCCAACTCGCTAAAGAGAATATCCTGATCCGGATCTTTTCCTTCCCAATCAACACCTGACGTTGAATTGCCGACCGCTATGGGCAACTGACTGGATGCCGTAACCGCTGCAATACCCGGCTCACGAAGGAGACGTTCACGGAAAGTGTCGAAGCGCTTTTCCACATCACCTTGCATTCGCGCATAGAAAACATTTTCGCGGTTAAAGCCGATATCGGTCGTCTTCAGGTAGTTCATTTGCCGATAGACGACCATCGTTCCAATCATAAGGATGATCGAAAGTGTAAACTGCACGACAACAAGCGACCTTCGAAACAGCAACACACCAGAGTCGGCCTCGCTGCGGCCGCGCATTATAATAACGGGCCTGAACCGCGAGATGTAAACCGCAGGATAGCTGCCCGCAACAAAGCCAGTGATGAGAATGAGTCCGCCCATCAGCAGCGCGATCCTTCCGGTGATCAAGCCGAACTCAAGTTCTTTTCCGGCAACTGAATTATAGACGGGAATTAACAGGAAGCACAACAATGCAGCGATCGCTGTCGCCAAAAGCACCATCAGGAACGATTCGCCCATAAACTGACGGAACAACTGGCCGGGCACCGCTCCTATCACCTTGCGAAGGCCTACCTCCTTAGCACGCCGTATCGCTTGGGCAGTAGACAGGTTCATGAAATTGATGCATGCTATCAATAACACGAACATTGCCACAATGGAGAATATCTTTACCTGCTCGATGCGACCTCCAGTCACCACGCCGTTTTCGAACTGACTGTACAAGTACATGTCATCCACCGGCTGAATAAAAAGCTGCACGGCAGTATTTTCATTGTGCTCCTTTACTTCATGTCTCAGCTTCTCCGATAACGCCGCGGGATCTGCATTCTCAGTCAGCTGGATGAACGTCCGCACATTGTTACTCTTCCAGCTTTGAATCCAGGAAGCGTTCTCATCCCAGAAAAACTGAAATGGAAGCAGGTACGAAAACTGAACCGAAGAATTTTTCGGTACTTTCTCAATAATCCCTGAGACAGTGAAAGGGGTCGTGTTGTTTACCATAAGAACTTTTCCCATGGGGTTCTCCTCCCCGAACAGCTTTTCCGCGAACTCACGCGTGATGACTACGTTGTTCTTCTGACTCAGCGCAGTCGCAGGATTCCCCTCCGAGAGCGGAAAAGAAAACATCTCAAGGAATTGGGGATCGACGTAATGGCCGCTTTCATAGAAAGACAGGGTTTCGTACTGGAACAAGGTGGTGATCGGCCACGTGAACCGCGACGCCCGCTCTATCTCCGGATATTTTTGCTCGATAAATGGAGCCATAGGCCCCGGTGTCGCCGTGAAGGTGTAAATCTGACCATCGGCGTAATGCTGATTCTCCATGACACGGTATAGCCGTTCATGGTGCTCATGGAATTTGTCGTAGCTCATCTCATCCGCCACCCACAGTAGGATGAACAGTGAGCTGGTGATGCCGAAAGCCAGTCCCAAAAGGTTGACTATCGAGAAAAGCTTGTTACGGAAAATATTCCGTATGGCGATGAGAAGGTAGTTACGGATCATGATGGCTGGATTAACGCCCCAAAGACGCGGCCGGGAGCCGGGTGTTGCATGATCCCTGCAGAAAAGAACGATTCAGTCCTTAATCGCCGGAAGCTCAACAAAAAATGTCGTTCCTTCCCCGGGTTTGCTGGTGAAATAAATAGAGCCGTTCATTTGTTCAATACCCTGGCGTGAGATGGCCATCCCCAATCCCGATCCCGATCGTTTCGTGCTGAAATGGGGCACAAATACCCTGTTTGCGACCTCGGGATCAATGCCCTTCCCGTTGTCGCGAAAGCTGATTCGCCATTTATCGTCTGCTCTTTCGAGCGATATATCCACCCGTATCGGCGTACCCGGCCGTTCTGCCTGGAAGGCGTTAAGAATAATGTTCGAAAAAACGCGTCCCAGGAGCTGTGGATCTGCGAGAACTTCTACCTCGCTTTGAGGGTGACGGAAAGTGATCGCCCCAGACTGTCCGTGAAGGTCGACGATGCGCTTCAGAAGGCCCACCAACTCTACACGCTGGATATCCGGAACCGGCATCTTCGCGAAAGTGCTGAAAGACGAGGCAATCTCGTTCAGCGTGTCTACTTGTGACATCAGCGAATCCAGCGCCTTCGGAATTTTATCACGAACGTCACCGCCGTTTTTCAGCTGGCGTTCCAGTTGCTGAAGCGTCAGCTTCATTGGTGTCAACGGGTTCTTGATCTCATGAGCTACCTGCTGGGCAATTTCACGCCATGCGCGTTCACGCTGCGACTGTTCGAGTTCCGCCTTACTTTCAGCGAGCTTGTAAAGCATCTGGTTGTATTCCTTCACCATCATGCCGATTTCGTCACGCGCGTCCCATCGCAACGGCTGGTTCGTCTTCGTGAGACTTGTACGGCTCAATGAACGCGTAATGAAATGCAGCGGGAAAGTCAGCCATTCTGAAACGACGTAAGACAACACAAGCAGAACGATAAACATCACTGCAAAAACATTGAGGATGTTGGCCAGCGCGCGAATCTGAATTTTTTCCAGCGACGCTTGAGACTGAAAAAATGGAACGCCGAGTATGCCAATCAATGTACCTGTAACGGGCGACTTCAGTGAGACGTACGACACATTGTATTGAAGGTTTCCCACGCGCTCTGTAATGATCATTTGATTTTCGCCTTCCCTTATGCGGCGTACCGCATCGCCATCGGAATAAGGCGACGCGAGTCCGTTTGTGAAAATCGCCGGCTGACTGCTTGCCAGAAGATGACCTTCGGGATCATACACATTCGCATCCAGATTGAACATACGGGCAAGGTCCGCCAGCTGGTTTTCGAAATTCAAGGCCCCTCGTTCTTCCGGATCGGTGTACTGCGTTAACATCACTTCCAGTTGGGTGCCGAAGGAACGCGACTTGCCGAGGTATTCTGAATTCAGCTGTTCCTGACTTGCCTGACTCGTCAGGCGCAGGGTGGTTGCGCTAACCACAAACAGCGGGACGAAGAATGCCAAATTAAGCATGAGCTGTATCCTGGCAGAAAAGAACAATGTACTTCCGCTGATCAGCGTAATCAGGCCCTGTATTAATACAAAGACCAGCAATACGGAAAGACCCAGCACAAGCAGGAACGAAAAGTTCGCGAGTATGAACTGAGGGGGCGCGACTGGTGATGACACGACCGCGACGCGGTTATTGCCGTCTTCTACTGCCACGTGGACGTGATCACCCAACACAATGCCACGCAGGTGAATGTCCGGATCGCCCAGGTACTCCCGGCGGAACATGCGCTCGTAATTGAACGTTCCGGAGCTGTACAGGAGACCACGACCGTAAACCGCATACGATATGTCGTGGATGCGATAGTACTGCTGGAAGCGGTTGTCGATCAGCAATTCGGGATATACGTTTTCCGGTATGATTTTCTTTAGCAGGAGTTCAAGCACGACGTATCCGGCGGGCACACCGGATCGGACAATTTCCGATACAACAAGGTATCGTTGCGTAATGTCAGATGCGGGATTGCTGGCATAGTACACACCTTCGCGTGGTGCTGATCCGTTGGCGTCGTACGCACTCAGCAATTCGTCGAATGTTACCGGCGTGCGGTTGTTTATGGGCGTTCCGCCGGGTCCGAACAGGAGAATTTCGACATCATACTTGTTGAAATAACTCGGCAAGAACACCTGGCGAACCTTTTGACGAATCGCCTCCTTGCTGAGGAAGGGGCTCGCTAAACGCGATTGAATAAAGGCGTCGGTGGCAATCTTTCGGGCAACATCCTGGAGAAGGTACTCGGCAAAATAATCGCGGTCGATGAGGTAGTTGCTGGCAAACCGGAACTGGTTTTCAATCTTTTCCTTACGCGTAAAATCGTGAATGGTGACCGTGCTCGCGATCGCCAGCGTTACGATCACGGTGAACAAGTATGTGAAGGTCGCGTAGCTGACGCGCCGGAGACGCCGGTAAAAACCGGTCAGATAAATGACGAGGAAGTACGCCAAACCGATCGCGAGTGTTGGCCGGTACGCTTGTCCCGATATTTCATTGATTATCGTGAACAACACTGCCCCCGCGATAAGGTAGATCGCCACAACATACCGCGAAGACGACGCAATGAGAAGGCGCATACAGACATGCGCCACCATAAAAGCGCATACCCATGAAAGGATCAGTGCCGCCTGTGCTGTTACCCGCAGCGCGTCGAAGCGAAGCGACTGAGCGATGTCGAGCACAATACTCGAGTTGTTGTAGACCGTCTGAATGAGGATGCTGGGGAAAAGTATGCTAAAGAAAAAGAGCAATGCAGAACCCATAGCCAACACGGGCCGGAGCGCAGGTCGCGATCCAAGGAAGCGGATCGAACGAAAACGGGCGTAATTGCGGAAAAGGTAGTAACAAACGGAAAACAGCGCGATGGTATTCAGCAGCAGATCTCCCAGCGAACGGTTCAGGTCGGAGGACGCGAAGTACTGCGGATCGAACAGGTCGAATCGGATGAACGTCCCGGGAAAGTCGAGTTGCGTCATCCCGTATCGTATTATCCACGTGCCCACGAGCAGCACTGCGAAGGCGAGGTCCGGACGCGTGCTTCCAATCAGCTCCGTACGTCGCCACAAAACGAAGAACAATCCCGCAATGCCAATCGCGATAACAGTGATGGCGAGGGCACGCGCATGTTCATTCGCTCCCGGTTCATCGGGCAGTATGCTGATCCTGAAGTAGCAATTATCAGCAATGCATACAGGAGTTCCTATTGAGGCACTGGGTTCAAGGATGCTGATATTGGCCCGTGGAAAAATCCGATAGTTCCACTCAGGATTCAGATAGTCATTCCGTATGGTGTATTGCCGTGCAAGAGGTATTTGACCGATCAGAAATACACCGTTGGATAAATTCCATCGGCGGATGATGTAATCTGCTCCGGACATCTTTATGAGGCGCGTATCCGGTGTCCCGCGCATAAGTCGTACCGGTGGAATAAGTACGTTGTCCGACCACAACAGAAGTCGATCACCACTGAGGAGATAGAAGTGATGGCGATCAGAATCTATGAGTGAGGAATCTCCTGCTTCGAGACTTGCAATGACCCGTTGCGCTGCAGCATCGAGCGCATCGAGTTCATCCTCCAGTTGCGAAGCAATATGAGAGGCTACCGTCTGAGGGGCTGCGGGTCGAAGCGCGAACAAGCCAATCCCGACGCCCGCAAGCAGGACGATAATGGAACCAATGAGCAATAGGCTGGACCTCACGACGTTGCTGTAGGATTTCCCCCTTTTCCAAAGGTAACAAATAGTGGGCTCTTACTTCGATGCATCAAATTTGATGCCGCCGAACAGGTGGAGGTAGAGCACACGGGAAGCTCTGTAATTGAGCGGCGCGAGCACCAGCGTGAGGACAACGATAACGGAGATGTACACCCATTCCGATGGATCGCCGAGCAGGTACAGGAGTATGCCGATGGTGACGATCAGCGCGACCGTAAATGCATAGCTAACATACATTGCCCCCTGGTAGAATCCGGGCTCGGGCTGCAGCATAACGTCGCAGTGGGGACAACGCTCATTCATCACGTTGAACTTGGCGATCCTGGAAATGGGATATTTAAAAATATCGCCCTGGCGGCACCGCGGACACTTACCCCGCAAGATTGCGCCGGACCGACTTGAGGCCGCCATGCTTACTTGATTTGTACCAGAAATATCCTAAGAGGGCGACGGCGAGATAAGGCATTGCGAGCAGGTAGAGAATGCCCGTATTAACACCTGCAGCTATTCCGGGATTACCGTTACTGAAATTATTCTCCAGCTGCGTACGGCACATGGCGCATTGCGCCCAGACCGAACTCGCACCGGTTATCAGAAAGAGTAGGATCGTCACCCAAAAACGTCTCATTGTCTTTTCTCTAACAAGCTCATCGCCCTATCAATTCCAGCAACGCAGACAAAATTTCTCACTTATAGAAGGGGCTGATCATGAGGTATACAATGACCCCTGTTACGGCGACGTACAGCCATACCGGGAATGCAAATCTAGCCAAAGCCCGGTGCCTTTCAAAATCGCCCGAAAGGGCTCTGGAGAAAGCAAGAAGGACAAGAGGTACAACGCCAACCGAGAGGATAATATGGCTGATCAATATGAAGTAGTACACGCTCCGTATCCAGCCGGTGCCTTCATACGGAGTTGAATCACTCGTCATGTGATATACGACATACATAAGCAGGAAGCATGCGGAGAGGGCAATACACGTTTTCATTAGCCTGCGGTGAAGGATTACGCGCTTCGACTTGATCGCCAGCCAGGCAGCCACAAGAAGCAGCGCCGTGATGCCGTTAGTTGTTGCATAGACGGGTGGCAGAAACGACGTGTCATAACCCTCGATCTTTACCCGAAACAGCGCGCCAACGGCGATGGGAATGAGTATGGATAGGGCTATGATCAGTTTGCGATACGGATCGTTGGTGCGTGTCATCGGTATTTGTGAAGAATGATTTTCAGTTCAACACTCAGGCGATCGGCCTCCTTAAGATCAGAAAGTGCATACCTGCCGCGTATCGTCCCGTTCTGATCCACCAGCACTGCAGAATAGTCACCATCCAGAAAGTACACACATTCGCGAAGTCTCTCATTACGCACAATCGGAAGGCTGACGAACGTCACGGGGTCCTTTGCGAAAGTGTCTTCTAAACGGCGGAGATTTCGTGCGGCAGTTCCTGTACTGTCGGGAAAACTGACAACTACAAGGGTGGTTGATTCGTTGAACGGAAGCGCATGACGAACAGAATCTGGTATGCGATAAGGAAGCGTGTACGCTACATTGCAGTTGGTTGCCGGAACGGAGTCGGTGTAGAGCGGCTCAACGGCAAACTCGTTTCTGCCAAAGAATTTGAGGAACAGGAAGACTGCGACGGGGGCCGCGAGCGCGGCAATGAGGACGACAACCTTCCCTCCCTTCATGGCAACTAAAAAAAGAGGCTTAAGTTGTCACTCAAGCCTCGACATATCGACAATTCCATCTCAGAATCTCAATTCTCCGATGGCCATTCCTTCATAGACAAATGCCACGAGCATCCAGACCACGAATATCATCGGGATCAGGATCGACCAGAACAACACCTTTACCTCATAGCGCAAGTGCATGAACTCGCCGACGATGTACGCTGCCTTGACGATCGTAAGTCCCACGAAGATCGAAACCTTTAGCGGGCCATGATGCATCGTGAAAGCGATGAGGAATTCCACGGCAGTCACCGCCGCGAGGATACCCGCCACCGTCCAGAGTCTCTTGATCTTCTCCTTGTTCGGCGGGATCACTTGTATATTATCTTCAGCGTGTTCCATAGTAAGTCGCGTAATTTCTTGTGCTTAAATGTCTATCGAATTATACCAGGTAAAAGAACGTAAATACGAACACCCAAACGAGATCCACAAAGTGCCAGTACAACCCGACTTTTTCCACCATTTCGTAGTGTCCTCGTCGCTGGTAAACGCCCGTTACAGTGTTGTAATACACCATGAAGTTGAGACAAACCCCACTAAACACGTGGAAGCCGTGGAAACCGGTTATGAAGAAGAAAAAGGCGGCAAAATCAGGGGGTCCGTACTCGTTGAAGCTCAGCGACGCTCCTACTCCTGTTCCGTGGATGAAGTGAGTCCATTCCCAGGCCTGGCAGCTAAGGAAGGTAATTCCACCGAGGATTGTCCAGAGCATCCACTTTTCGACTGCGTCGCGGTCCATGCGATGGCCAGCCTCTACGGCGAGCACCATGGTAACGCTACTCATGATGAGGATGAACGTCATGATACCCACGAACACGAGGGGCGCCTCCCAGCCATGGAAGAAGGGCACGGCTTCAAACACCTTTTCAGGTATCGGCCAATACTCCTGCGAGAAGACAAAGTCTTCGGGAGAGCCCGTGTACGCGGGGTGTGACGAGCGCACCAGCCCGTAGGTAATCAGCAACGCCGAGAACGTGAACGCGTCAGACAGCAGGAAAAACCACATCATCAGTTTGCCATAGCTGGCTCCCATCGGGGAGACCCCGCCGTCCCAAACTGATCTGCCGGGCGCCGGCACGTTCACACCAGTAGTACTTGCCATAGTTAGTTCTAACTCGTTAGTTAATTGTTATCATCAAGCGTCCTGCCTGCTATTCTCGCTACCGGTTAAACAGCATGAACAGGAACAAATATAGCCAAAGCCCATCCAAAAAGTGCCAGTACGTCAGGCACATTTCCATCCTCGTAAGGTTTTTGGAATGTATTTCATATCGGAATGCCGCTACTAGCACAATCAGCAGAAAAACGATTCCGCTCACAATGTGCAGGCCGTGCAATCCGGAAATCACATACACAAACGATCCGGAAACGGCGGCGGGCCTGTCACCCACGAGGTATACATTCGCTGCCACCATCTGCTCCCAGGCAAACCATTGCCCGACAAGAAATCCAACGCCGAGAATCGTAGTGATACCCACAGCCAGCTTCACGGTGGCGAGGTCGTCTCGTTTCGCCGAAATGTAGCCCCAGTGCAGCGTCACGCTACTCACGAGGATGATGCCCGTATTTATCCAGAAGAGCGACGGCAGATCAAACACCATCCAGTTTCCTTCTGCCTGGCGAACGATATAAGCGCTCGTTAACGCTGCAAATACCATCATCACGCTGGCCATAAACAGCCAGAGCGCGAACTTCTTCGGATGCATCGAAAGCGGCTTCTTCGCTTCTTCCACAATCTTCATATCGATCTCCATGAGAATCCCCCTTCTACACCTTATCCAATAAATATGCAATCTGCACTACTGGCAGATATACGAACGATCCGAACATGATCCGCAGCGCTGATTTGTGGTTTACTTCCCTCATCAGTGTAAAGGTCTGCGCGAAAAACAGAACCCCGCATACGGTAGCCACTACTGCCGAGTAGATACCAGTAATACCGAACGTAGCCGGAAGCAAACCCAGCGGAATAAGAAACATCGTATAGATCATGATCTGAATCGCTGTATTCAGATCCTTTCTCCCATTTGACGGAAGCAACTTGAATCCAGCCTTCTTATAGTCGTCATCGGCGACCCAGGCAATGGCCCAGAAGTGAGGAAACTGCCAGATAAACTGAATTCCAAAAATGATCCACGCCTCGTACGAGATTGACCCCGTCGCCGCGGTCCATCCCAACAGCGGCGGCAATGCACCCGGTATTGCACCAACAAACACGGCCACTGGTCCTACCCGTTTCAGCGGTGTGTACACAAAGCTGTACAACACCATCGACACGAGTGACAGGCAGACCGTGAGTACATTCGTATAAGCCATCAACAAGGCAATTCCCGCCGTCATGCATAATCCGGCAAAAATCCAAGCCTCCTGAACGGTCACGCGACTGGTCGGAAGCGGCCTGCGCATCGTGCGACGCATCACCTTATCGAGATCGCGTTCAAAAATCTGATTGAGTGTAATCGATGCGCCGGAAACCAGGAAACCTCCGACAAACACACACAGCAATGTGAGGAGATTCACTTCACGTGACGCCAGGACAAAACCGAAGGCGCAAGAGAACGCGACGAGCAGGGAAAGGCGCATTTTCAGCAATTCTGAAAAAGCGCGTAGCCGGGCAGTTACCGGCAGTGTGTTTCCCAATTGACCTGCTATCATGCTCATCGTTTCAGTGTTCCTTCCCTCTTGAACTTATTCGTTTCCATCAGCAGCAGCACCAGCATTCCGAACATAACAGAAGCCAGCACCAGGTGCGTAGGCTGCAATGCCGCGGGTATATTCCAGTACGCCATACCAGCACCGCTTAGTATCGTGATCACCACCAGTGCACCAAGCGCCGCAGCGAACGTTCTGTTAGCTTGTGTAAGCCACAGCCGCACGACCAGCGCGCCCATCAGGATCAACACCACCCACGAAAATGAGCGGTGAATCACAAAGTCAGCGCCCAGGTTGGCGATCCATTCGGTCCGGTCCAACCGCACCGCCAGCTGGTCCACTACCTCTCTGACCTTAGTGCCCATCAGCACCTGAATGACCAGTACACTCAGGCAGGAGAGCACCAATCCCCTGGCTACCGGTACCGACAGGAACGAATCCATGTCGCGACTTTTGCTCACCAGGTAGACCAGCAGCCCGATGATGACAAGTGCCAGGAACATGTGCAGCGTGATGGTCCACGGCGTCAGGTTGGACGACACGACAACAGCACCAATCCACCCCTGAAAGCCAACCAATAACAGCGTAAGCACGGCCACGACCGTCAATCGTGGCTCTGTTTTCCTGTACCGCCAGGAAGCGACCGCTACAGCAAAAATCAGGATGCCGATCGTCGCTCCGGTCAGCCGGTTGAAGTATTCAATCCACGTTTTCGTGGCGTTGAACTCGGTCTCTTCCCGGACAGCCTCGTCGGTAATGAGACGCTGCGCGGTTTCCTCGAAGCCCAGGGCCGAGAGGTAACGCGCATACCTCAGGTTCTTTTTGTGACGGTATTCGGAATAGTACGACTTATAGTCTTCGGGAAGCTCGGACACATCAGTGGGCGGGACCCATTGGCCAAAACATTTCGGCCAGTCGGGACACCCCATCCCGGACCCGGTAGTCCTTACAATTCCTCCTACCGCAATCAATACATATACGGCGATCAGTGTTGTCAGCGACAATCTGTAAAACGATCGCCTGGTCTTGCTCATACCATTTGCTATGTATCCATAGCGTTTCAGTGCGCGGGCCTCGGTGTGCCCTGCGCATGCCCGGACGCCTGGTCCGTCTCCAGTTTAATCAGCTCGTTTTCGTGCGGCAGGTTAGACTCAGGTGTTTCCGAGTAAGGTATGTGCTGCGGAATGAAGTCTTCCTTCGCGCCCGGCTTGCTGTAATCGTACGGCCAGCGGTATACCGCGGGTATTTCGCCTGGCCAGTTTCCGTGCTGAGGGAATCGCGGCGTGGTCCATTCGAGAGTGTTCGACTTCCACGGGTTTGCCGGCGCCAGCTTACCACGGAAAATACTGTAGACGAAATTGAACAAGAAGATGAACTGCGCACCCAGTGTAATAATCGCCGCAATACTTACGAGCTGGTTGAGATCGGTAAAACCGCTAAATGCGTCGAAGTTCGTGAAGGAGTAATACCTTCTCGGGAACCCAGCAATACCAATGTAGTGCATCGGGAAGAAGACCAGGTATACACCTACAAATGTAATCCAGAAGTGGATGTAGCCGAGTCTCCGGTCCATCATGCGCCCGAACATCTTCGGGAACCAGTGATAGATACCCGCCAGCATGCCGAAGAATGACGCGCTACCCATCACAAGGTGGAAGTGCGCCACGACAAAGTAGGTGTCGTGCAGCTGGATATCGATCGCAGAGTTACCGAGGAATATCCCTGTAATACCACCCGTAAGGAAGAACGACACCATACCAATCGAGAACAACATCGCGGGTGTGAACCGGATGTTACCCTGCCAGAGCGTGGTGACGTAGTTGAATATCTTAACGGCCGACGGAACAGCAATGATCAGCGTCAGCAGCATAAAGATGGATCCCAGGAAGGGATTCATCCCTGTCACGAACATGTGGTGCGCCCATACCACAAACGAGAGGATGGCAATGAACAACATCGATCCCACCATTGCCTTATATCCGAAGATGGGCTTGCGGCTGTTCGTGGCAATAATTTCAGAAGTGATCCCCAGAGCAGGAAGCAATACGATGTACACTTCCGGGTGACCGAGGAACCAGAACAAGTGCTGGAAGAGGATCGGGCTCCCTCCCACGTTCGGCAGCGCCTCGCCTCCGATGAAAATGTCTGACAAGTAGAAGCTCGTTCCAAAGCTGCGGTCGAAGATCAACAGAAGGGCTGCAGCAAACAGCACAGGGAACGAAAGCAAACCTACGATAGCCGTGAAAAAGAACGCCCAGATTGTGAGCGGCAGCCTTGAGAAAGACATTCCCCGGGTACGCAGGTTGATAACCGTCGTGATGTAGTTAATCCCTCCGAGCAAGGTGCTCACAATGAAGAGCGCCATAGCAACGAGCCACAGCGTCATACCGAGTCCCGACCCCTGTATAGCTTGTGGAAGGGCGCTCAGCGGCGGATAGATCGTCCACCCTCCTGCAGCGGGTCCCGTGCTCAGGAATAATGACGAAAACATCACGACGCTGGAAGCGAAGAAGAACCAGTACGAGAGCATGTTCATGAAGCCCGAGGCCATGTCTCGTGCTCCGATCTGGAGTGGAATCAGGAAGTTGCTGAATGTTCCGCTCAATCCCGCCGTCAACACGAAGAAGACCATAATCGTACCGTGCATGGTCACGAGGGCGAGATAGAATTCCGCGTCGATTTTTCCATCGTCAGTGATCCAGCCACCCAATACCGGGCGGAGCCAGCTCACATCCATATCAGGGAATCCAAGTTGAAGACGGAAGATCACCGACAGGATACCGCCGAGCAGGGCCCACAGCATACCTGTGATGAGGTACTGCTTCGCGATTACTTTATGATCCTCACTGAAGATATACTTCGTCCAGAAATTGCCAGCGTGATGCTCGTCATGCCCGTGTTCGTCGTGGGAATGAACGTGCTGCGCTGCGTGAATATCTGTAGTTGCCATGTCTTGAAATTCTTAGTGTGAGCCCATTGTTGTCGTTGCCGCCGCGGGCAAATCCATTACCGTTTCTGCCGGTATTCCGGCCTTGATAATTGCGGTTTCGCGCAATTCCACCGGGACTTTGCTCAGGTAGTCAGGGTTCTGCTTCAGCCAGGGTTGCTGCTTCGCCTTCCAAGCCTCGTAATCCGCGACTTCCTCTACAACTACCGGGAGTCGCATGGAGAAGTGTCCTCTTCCACAGATCTCAGCACAAGCGAGCTCATAGTTGAAGTTGGGATCGCCCGTTTCCTTCCGCATCTCCTCTGTCGTCTTCGTAGGGATGAATTTGAACTGTGTCGGCATGCCGGGCACTGCATCCATCTTCACCCGGAAATGCGGCAGATACACGCTGTGCAATACGTCCTTCGCGCGGATCATCAGAAGCACCTCTTTGCCCTTCGGCAGGTGCAATTCCAGCGCTTTGAAGTCGTCAAACGCATTTTTATCGGAGAGATCCAGACCAAACTCATTAATGCCGTCGATTTTCCGGAAGTCGTACTTACCAAGCTTGCCGTCGGTAACTCCGGGATAGCGCACCGTCCAGGCAAACTGCTGACCGATGAGTTCAATCACCTCAGCCTGTTCGCTGGCCGGGGAAGTGATCCGGTTCCAGGCGCGGAGTCCGGTAAATATGAGAACCGCGAGAACGATGGCGGGTATGATTGTCCACGCCAACTCGAGGTGGTGATTGTCGGGATAAAATTTCGCCTTCCGGTCCTTCCTGTATTGGAACTTGTAGGTAAAGATGAACATGACAATACTGATGATGACAAAAGCCACCACCGTCACGCCCATCGTAATCCAGAAGAGGGTATCAGTCCAAGCGCCGTGTTCTGAGGCAACCGGCGGATTGTAGCTATCGAAATGAGTGAAGGAATACCAGAAAAACAGGCCGAGACCACCCACCATAAACACGAGGAACAAGGCCGCATTAATCGGGTTTGCCGATGTGACAGCCTCATCTTCATCCTTGCTTGTGTCCTTGGCCAGGCCAACCAGGCTGGTGAGCCTGAATATCAGGTAAAGAATTCCCAGCAGAAGTAGGACACCAAGACCAATAATAAGCGTTATCATTTCTATTCCCGGTTTTTAAATATGGTGATGCAGACTTTCTTCCAGCATGGGATGGTTCCTTCCAATCAGCGGCACTTTGGCAAGCGCGTTGAACATCACCAGGAAAAAGGCGGCGAGGAAAATCATCGCGGCGCCAATTTCAAGGAATCCAACACCTCCCTGCTCCTGCATGACCGCCGGCGTTACCATGTTGTAGAAATCGAACCAGTGTCCGATCAATACAATGGGGCACACGAGTTTCAGTGTCGACAAGTGACGTTTCGAGTCCCTCGTCATGAACAACAGCAACGGAAGAACAAAGTTCAGAATCAGGTTTGCGTAAAATATCCAGGCGTAGGGGCTGGTCCGCATCCGTTCAATAAAGTACACCGTCTCTTCCGGAATATTGGCGTAATAAATGAGCAGGAACTGACCGAACCAAATGTATGTCCAGAAGATAGAGAAGGCAAACACGAACTTACCGAGATCGTGTAAGTGGTTAGCATTCACGATCTTGAGGTAGCCTGCACTCTTTAGATTCGCGACGATCAGTGTGATAAAAGCAAGACCCGTCACCCACCAGCTTGAGAAGACATACCATCCGAACATCGTGCTGAACCAGTGGGTATCTATGCTCATGATCCAGTCCCACGCTGCTACCGAAGAGCTTACGGCAAAGAACACAAGGAACCATGCCGACAGCGAGCGGTTGCGGAACCAATACGATGTCGAAGGATCGAGGTCTTCCGCCAGCATGTTCTTGCGAATCTGGATGAAGAACCAGTACCAGAGGCCGAAGAACAGCACCATCCGCAATATGTAGAAGAGCGGGAAGCTGCCAGCTGCCAGTGGCCAGAAGAAGTATGGCGCCTTTCCGTTGATGATCTTGTCAAATCCGGCACCACCCTCAACATAAAGATCAGAGTGCGTCCAGTGGAAGACGTCGTGCCGGATCAAGAACCAAAGCACGAGTGTAAGAATACCAGCGATAGGCAGCCACTGCGCCATTGCCAGCGGTACACGAAGAAGGCCGGCTGACCAACCCGCTTGTGCTGCATATTGTACTGCGACAAAGAACAACCCGATAATGGCGAGGCCAACAAAATACATGTTGTTGGTCCACAACGCTGCCCACGTGCGCTTCAGCCAGACTGCACCGCCATGGTGTTCGCCCGCCTCTTCAGCGTGCGGAGCCGAAGCATGGTCCTGCAGCGAAGCAACCATCTCATGCGAAGTAGAGAGTGCTCCATGGTGGCCCCCTTCCTCATGGCCTCCGCCAGTCATGGCGAGTATCAAGCCCAGGATAAAGAGAGCGACCCCAGCGCCCAGGAAGATATAAATCTTCTTCTTGTGCTCCGGCGTGAATTGGTATCGTTCTTCTGCTACGGTTATGTGCGCCATTTCTCTAGTTATTTCTTTTCCGGCTTTGTGGCCGGTGTCATTTCAATGTCTTGACAAACTTTGCAATCTTCCAGCGGTCTTCCGGACTTACCTGCGAACCGTGCGCCCACATGAGACCCTTTCCGTGGGTGATCACGTGGAAAATGTGACCTTCAGAAATCCCTTTCAAAGCGTCGCTCGTCAGGTTCGCCACGCCGGCATACTTTTCAGCAACCGGACCATCGCCCTTGCCTTGAGGGCCGTGACAGTGATTGCAGTACTTCATATAAAGCGCCTTTCCCTGAGCGATGATCGCTGCAGACGAATCCAACGGGTTAACCAACCGATCGGCATATTCCAGGCTGTCCTTCGGAATCCGATAAGGCATCCGTCCGCGCTTGATCGTATTGGCAGGCGGGACCCTCATGTTCATTGCATGGGGATTCAGCTTATTGGAGTTATAGAATTCGGCGTGGCCATCGGAATACTCGATGGAAGTCAGCCACCAGCCGGCATCCTCATCGGTTATCTGCGTCAGCGGGTCGTACGGCACCGAGTGATACATGTTCGGTGCATACTCCAGTCCCGGATTGTCGCCACCGGCTTTGCAGCCAGCCAACGCAATGGCCAAAGTTGCTCCGACGGTCAAACTTCTGATCACGCGCATAATTCTGTTAATCTTCAAAGTTCTTTTCATGGACCTCTTCAGCGCCCGCTTCGCGAAGCAGTCGCGCCAGATCGTCCTTGCTCTTTCCCCTGTTCATGGCCAAATCGATCGCCATCACGTGCTTATCATCCGTGCTGCGTACATCAAACTGACGCGGCCATTTGTAGGGCTTCATGTCACTGACAATGAGAAACGTTGCTACCATTCCAAGTGCCGACAGCAGCACGGTCAACTCAAATGTCACAGGGATGAAAGGCGGAAGCGAAGCGAAGTTCTTTCCACCGATGATCATCGGCCAGTCGTAACCCAGCATCCAAATCTGCATCACGAGCGCCAGCGTTGTTCCTGTCAGTCCGAACAGAAAGGCAGCAATCGGCAGACGCGTTCTCCGATATCCCAGCGCTTCGTCAAGACCGTGCACGGGGAAGGGTGTAAAGACTTCGTGAATGCGGACGCCATTTCCGCGCACTTTCTTCACTGCGTCCATCAGTACGTCTTCGTCGTTGAAGACTCCAAGAATAAAGTGTTTGTCTGCGTTCATGGTCATTTGTCAGTCGTTACAGGAACCCCTTTTTCAGTGGCTTCCGCATGGGTCACCTGTTCGGAGTTTGCCTTGAGTATACTCTTCACTTCAGCCATGTTGATCACCGGGAAGAACTTGGCGAACAACAGGAATGCAGTGAAGAAGAACCCGATCGTGAGAATGAATTCACCCACATCGTACAATGTAGGATGGAACATCGTCCAGCTCGAAGGTATGTAATCGCGGTGCAGCGAGGTCACGATGATTACGAAACGCTCGAACCACATACCGATATTCACAATAATGGAGAGGATGAACGTTGCTGCAATGCTCGTCCTGATCTTCTTGATCCAGAACAATTGCGGCGAGATCACGTTACAGGTCATCATCGACCAGTACGCCCAGGCATAAGGTCCCGAGATACGGTTGTAGAATGCGTATCCTTCGTATTCAACCTGAGAGTACCAGGAAATGAACAACTCTGTGATATAAGCAATACCGACAATCGAACCGGTGATGATGATAATGATGTTCATCAGCTCGATGTGCCAGATTGTAATGTAGTCTTCAAGCTTGAATACTTTGCGCGTCACGAGGAGCAAGGTAAGCACCATGGCAAACCCGCTGAAGATAGCACCAGAAACGAAGTACGGAGGGAAGATCGTGGTGTGCCATCCGGGGATGACCGACGTAGCAAAGTCGAACGACACGATCGTGTGAACTGAAAGCACCAGCGGTGTTGAGAGACCTGCCAGGATCAGCGCTACAGATTCATATCGCATCCACGTTTTTGCTCCACCGCTCCATCCAAAACTCAGTGCATTGTAAATCGCTGCACGGGTCTTGGCACCTTGTCGTACTGCCCGGTCGCGGATGGTCGCGAAGTCGGGAATCAGACCCATGTACCAGAAGACCAGCGAAACGGTGAAGTACGTCGAGATCGCGAACACGTCCCACAGCAGCGGTGAGTTGAAGTTCACCCACAGGGAACCGAACGCGTTCGGAAGGGGGAGTGCCCAGTAGAAACCTACCCAGAGGCGACCCATGTGCAATGCAGGGAACGACGCAGCACAAATCACAGCGAAGATTGTCATAGCTTCTGCTGCGCGGTTGATGGACATTCTCCACTTCTGACGGAACAGGAGAAGAATTGCGGAGATGAGGGTTCCAGCGTGACCAATACCGACCCACCATACGAAGTTGGTGATGTCCCAGGCCCACCCGACTGTTTTATTCAGACCCCACACTCCGATGCCATGCCAAAGCAGCATGCACATACAGTATACACCAAACGCAAGCAAAGCAAGGGAAACCGCCATCGCCGCATACCACAGTTTAGCGGGTTTGTTCTCCACATGTCTGCTGATATCATGCGAAACGTCGGCTATGGTCTTACCCCCGGTTACCAGCGGATCGCGTACTGATGAAGGCTTATGCATATCTTGCGCTATTCTTTAATCTTTTTGCGAGAAATTCTGTTCTGCCACTCACGTCATGCAGGGCTTACATCCTTGTTCCTGATCTTGGTGAGGTACCAGATGTTCGGCTTCACACCAATTTCTTCAAGTACGTTATAGGCCCTCGGATTGTCGGCGATCTTGTCTACGCGATATGGCCGTTTCGGATCCGCAGGACGAATCTTCAGCAACTTCGAGATCTCTGATTCCGGATCGTTGATATCGCCAAAGACAATGGCGCCGGTCGAACATGCCACCTGGCATGCTGTCTTGATTTCGCCATCCTTTACGGGCCTTCTTTGTTTCCTAGCTTCGAGCTTGCCCAGCTGAATGCGCTGTACGCAGAAGGTGCACTTTTCCATGACACCACGCGAGCGAACCGTAACATCAGGGTTTAGCACCATCTTGCCCAGCATGGTGTTCATGGCCGGGTTAACATTTTCGAACTGACGGTTGTCGTGATACTTAAACCAGTTGAAGCGGCGTACCTTGTACGGACAGTTGTTCGCGCAATACCGCGTACCGATGCAACGGTTGTACGTCATCTGGTTCAACCCTTCCGAACTGTGCGTTGTAGCCGCAACCGGACATACCGTTTCGCAGGGAGCGTTGTTGCAATGCTGACAGAGCATAGGTTGGAACACCACTTCGGGATTCTCTGCAGCATCTTCAAGTCCGCGCCAATCCTCTACATCAGCATCGCTGGCGTAGTAACGATCGATGCGCAGCCAGTGCATCTCACGGCGATTGATCACTTCTTCACGGCCTACGAGTGCGATGTTGTTCTCTACGTTACATGCCACCACGCAGGCGCCACAACCGATACAAGTGTTCAGGTCGATGGCCATCGCCCAATGGTGATCGCGATACTCGTGACCTTTCCACATGGAAAGCTCGCCTGGCTTCACTTTGTGATCGGGCGACTTCCATGTTGCTATCTGCGGGTTGAAATCAGTCTTTACAAATTCAGGATCCTTGCGGAAGGTTTCCAGAGGGTACTCACGGATGACCGACTTGCGCGCCATGTACGTATCATGCGTCTGTGTCTGCGCAAGCTGGTAGCGTTCGTCCGTGAATTCGAACTTAACGTTCACCACATTATAGCTTAGCGAACCGTTCACGAGAGACAGCAGCGGATAGACATTGACACCAATGTTGTCTGCCACCTTTCCCGCTCTTGTCCGTCCGTATCCCAGAGGAATACCAATTGTACCAGGCGCCTGACCAGGCTGGACGAGCACCGGGAGCTTCACTACTTTGCCGTTGGCATTGATGGAAGCATAGATCGTCTTGCTTTCCGGCGTTTTAAGGCCGTTGGAATCCTTCGGCGATATGGTAACATAGTGATCCCAAACCACCTTTGTGATGGGATCCGGAAGTTCCTGCAACAAGGGATTGTTGGCTTGTGAACCATTTCCGACGGTGCCGTTTTCATAGATCACCAGCTCCATCGGAGTCTCGGTGTAATTCTGGCCTATCGAACGTGCCGCAGCGGCAACGTCACCGGAGAAGGTTACCGTTGAAGGCTCGACGGGAAGCTCGTAGACGCCATCGTGCACGCATTTATCCCAGAATGCCTGGAATCCTCCCGCTTGTCCTCTATAAAACCATTCCCTCCAGTTAGCCTTAATGTATTCGTAGTAATCGGGCGACTCTACACCTGCCCAGGTGAGGAAACTTTCCTGTGCAGCGCGAGATCGGAATATCGGAGTGATCGTTGGCTGTCCGACGCTGTAATGATTGCGCTTCGGCTCAGCATCATTCCATGCTTCGAGGAAGTGATGATCAGGTGCTTTGTACGTAGCAACCGTGGCTGTCTCATCTTCCTTGTACGATGTAGAAATGGAGAGTGCCACGCCCTTGAGTCCGGCTTGAAGCTGTTCTCCCATCGGATGGTCGTACACCGGATTGCAGTTATAGAAGATGACGCCGGCAATGCGTCCTGAATGAAGTTCGTCTATAAATTTCACCATGGCCACATCGTCGCCCTGACGATAGTTGACCGGCATGTGCGTAAGGATTGTAGTACCATAGCTACCCAGCATGCTGTTGATGCCGTTGACCACAATCTGGATAGCCTTATCGTTAGATCCGGCTACGACCAACGCGTTGCCACGGGCTTCCCAAAGTTCGTCCGCTGCCTTTTGAAGGAGCGGCACATCTGCGCCACCGGGCAACGTTGGCTGCCCGGCTTTGGCAGCGATCAGATTGTAGAGCTGAATTGCTACAGCGCCTTCCTGTGAAGGCTTGATCATCGCACGATAGTCAGCATTAGCTCCAGTAAGCGAGAGAATGCTTTCAAACTGGTAGTGGCGCGACATTGTCTTCTTGTCCTCCCCTACTGCACGCGTGCGCGCATATTGACGGGAGAATTCTATAGGCGACAGCCAGGTCGAGAGGAAATCTGCTGCAATGCTGACGATCACATTCGCCTTGCTGAAGTCGTACGAAGGAATTATTGCAGCGCCAATCGATTCTTCATTAGCCTTGAGCATTCCG
>DATCLO010000123.1:0-15011 GCA_036563875.1 Cyclobacteriaceae bacterium | reverse complement strand
GCTGAACCTGAACGGCTCGCTCACCAAGGCGGGTGTTGAATACAGCACCCTTTGGAGTGAATCCTTTGACGATCCGTTTTTCCTGAAGGGCCTTGACGAATGGCTGCGCACTGGGAAGGTCACTCACGATGTCTCCCATGTGCGTCCCTTTAATAGCGATACGATTCCCCTTTCGGATCTAAGCGTTGGAGTGGGGTTCGCACGGGCCTTTCGCGACAGAAAGGCGATAATGGGCGTCTTCGACGAGGGATGCATGGGCATGTTTAACGCGATTATTCCTGATAAGCTTCTTCATCGTACCGGCGTATTTAAAGAGCGATTGAGTCAGTCTGCTCTGTATGCCGAGATGCGTAATACCGACGATGGTGAGGCGGAGGGCGTACTGCGATGGCTGGTTGATAGGGGGGTTAGGTTCAGTTGGGGGACCGAGCCCGCCTCCGAACTGACACGGGGGCAAAGCCTGGAGCAGTGTAAGATGTATATTGCCGCCCTCCGCCTTGCAGATCGTTTCGGATGTGATACTATTGGCATTCAGTATCAACAGGGTCTGATGGACCTGGTCGCAGCGAGCGATCTTGCGGAAGGCCTGCTGAACAACAGGGATCGGCCACCGGTTTACGCAAAAGGTGGTCAGGAGTTATTTCCCGGAGAAGCATTGCCGCACTTTAATGAGGTGGATGAATGCGCAGGACTTGATGCGCTTGTCACCTATCGGCTGTGGCGTGAACTGGGTCTCGATCCGGAAAATACATTGCACGACATACGATGGGGCGAGTGGTACCGGGACGAAAACGTAGACGACTTTGTCTGGGTATTGCTGATCTCGGGCGCCGCGCCTCCCGCTCACTTCATTGGTGGATATGCGGGAGCTTCAAGCGAGCGACAGCCACCGATGTATTTTCTCCGTGGAGGCGGTACCTTGAAGGGCGTGAGTAAACCGGGCTTTATTGTGTGGAGCCGGATCTTTGTTCAGGACGACAAGCTTCATTGTGACCTGGGTGTGGGTGAAGTGGTGCACCTGCCGGAAGAAGAGACGCAAAGACGTTGGTCGCTTACCACACCACAATGGCCGGTGATGCACGCTGTATTGCGCGGCGTTACCCGCGATCAGTTGATGGCGCGACACCAAGCCAATCATATTCAGGTGGTGTATGCCGGCGATGAATCAACGGCGCATCGCGCCTGTCGCATCAAGGCTGCTGCAATGAATGAACTGGGCATTGTAACAAACTTCTGTGGCGAAGTAAGGATGGAAAGTAAATGACGTGATGACCCTACCGGTACTTGATATCATTGTTATTATACTGTACATGGTCGGTACCGTAGGATTCGGGGCATCGTTTTATTTCCGAAGCAAATCGGCTGGCGACTTCACTACAGGTGGAGGCAGAATCCCTGCATGGGTGCTTGGTATGTCCATCTTTGCAACCTTCGTCAGCAGTATCAGCTTCCTTGCACTTCCCGGTAAAGCATATCAATCCGATTGGAACAGCTTTGTGTTCAGTCTATCGATACCCTTCGGGGCGTTGGTTGCTGTGAAGTTCTTTGTACCGCTCTACCGCAGTCTCAACAGCATTTCAGCCTACGCATACCTGGAAACACGCTTTGGATCGTGGGCACGTGTTTATGCATCATCTTGCTACTTGTTGACCCAATTCGCCCGATGTGGCTCGATCCTATTTCTCCTGGCCCTGCCGCTAAATGCTTTGTTGGGATGGGATATTGCCCTGACTATCATCGGTACGGGTTTGTTGGTCATGGTCTACTCCATGATGGGTGGGATTCAGGCGGTGGTGTGGACAGACGCCGTGCAGGGTATCATTCTGATCGGTGGTGCCTTGTCCTGCCTGTTGATTCTTTTGTTCTCACTGCCTGAAGGCCCGACACAGATGTTTTCGATCGGCGCCGCTGATCATAAATTCAGTTTAGGAAGCTTCGACTTTAATTTCACCGAGTCAACCTTCTGGGTCATTTTGATCTATGGATTTTTCATCAACCTTCAGAACTTTGGTATCGACCAAAACTACGTGCAACGATACATCACAGCAAAGTCTACAAGAGACGCCGTGTTTTCTACATGGTTCGGCTCGCTGATGTACCTTCCTGTATCTTTGCTGTTCTTCCTGATCGGAACATCGCTGTACGCCTACTACAAGGTGTACCCCGATCGGCTTTCGGTGGAACTTCATAACCCTGAAATGGCGGACCGTGTGTTCCCTTATTTTATTGTCGACGGTTTGCCCGCTGGGTTTACCGGCCTGTTGATTGCCGCCATCTTAGCTGCGGGTATGAGTACGGTATCTACGAGTCTTAACAGTGGTGCGACGATCATACTCACGGATTTCTACAAGCGATTTGTACGCAAGGATGCCTCTGAAAAAGCATCCATGCTTGTTCTCTACATCGCATCAGGGGCGATCGGCATAATCGGTATTGGAGTTGCCCTGGCCATGATTAGGGTGAAGAGCGCGTTGGACGCCTGGTGGGCGTTATCATCCATCTTCAGCGGTGGTATGCTGGGTCTGTTGCTGTTGGGATATTTTGCGCGAACGGCCCGTAACGTTCATGCCAAGCTTGGTGTTGTTGTCGGGATATTGGTCATCTGTTGGATGAGCCTTTCTCCTACTTACTTTACATCAGATGGGTGGGTATCATTTCGGAGTACACTACACACGAACCTGGCAATCGTAATAGGAACCATCGCCATTTTTGTGGTCGGCTTCATGGCAAGCACGCTATTCGGGAAAAAGGCCAGTCGATGAAGAGGCAACGATTTGAGAGACTATGGGATGGCTGGGACCCGGAACCGCATCCAACAATTAATTGGCAGATGTTCAGCGAATACTATGACCGTGATCCCGATCGTTGGGAAAATGCTTTTACATTCCTAAAGAACACAGATCTCTTGACGCTGGACCCGGGCGTCTACACTCTGGACGTCAACAGGCTAATAATACTTGTGCAAGAGTATTACACCCGGGAGTCTGCGGAGACACGCTTCGAAGCGCACCAAAAGTTTGCAGACATACAGTACGTGGCTGAAGGGACGGAAAAGATTGGTATCGCTGACCTGAAGTATGCGCGCGTAGTACAACCGTATGACATCAAGAATGACATTGTGTTTTTGCACGCACGTGACGAACAGGTCTATCGCGCCTCGCGGGACAATTTCTTTATTTTCTTTCCGGAAGATGCGCACCGCCCGTGTATGATCGACGGGGCTTGCACGCGTGTAAGGAAGATTGTGGTAAAGGTGGGATTAGCATAGCGGTCTATGGCAATTTTGCACATCTTCTTGATAATATTATATAATCTTCGACAACGCACGGATGGTATGTTTGGTGCCATGTGCGATATTTTCGCGAATAAAGCTTTCCTTGTAATAGCCGATCCTTCCGCATGAAAAGCAACAAGAAGGGATTCATTCCTGTTATGCTGACGCCGTATAGTTCCACAGGTACCGTAGACTATGACGGCTTGTCCCGTATTACCGAGTTTTATCTTGAATCTGGAGCGGTAGGCCTGTTCGCGAATTGTCTGTCAAGTGAAATGTACGAACTCACGCCCGATGAACGGTTGTTGACTACGCGACATGTCTTACGTGTTGTCGAGGGGCAAGTGCCGGTGGTCGCCACCGGAAATTTTGGCCGTACCCTGCAGGAACAGGCGGATTTTGTAAAGCGTATGGGGGACACAGGCGTTGCCGCAGTCATCCTGGTTACCGGGTTGCTCGCAGGCGAGGATGAATCCGACGAGGTGTTTCTCGAAAATGCTTTCACCCTTATGGACCGCACCGCAGGCATTCCGGTTGGATTTTATGAATGCCCACTTCCGTACAAGCGAATCCTGAAGGCAAGCCAGCTGAGCCAGTTGCTGGAGACAAATCGGGTAATCTATCATAAAGACACCTGCCTTGACATCGAGCAGGTAAGAGAGAAGATCGCGGTGGCGCGCGGGTATGACTTTGCCCTATACGATGCGTATCTCGGTCATGCCGTGGCGTCACTGGCGGCGGGGTCCGACGGTCTTTCCTGCATTCAGGGTAATTTTTTTCCGGAAATCATTGTCTGGCTGTGCGAACACTTTAATGATCCCGACCTGACCGATGAAGTAAATGCTGTCCAGCAGTTTCTGATCGAGAATATGGACGTCATGCACGCCGTCTATCCTCCCGTTGCAAAATATTATCTTCAAAAAAGGGGAATGAAAATTTCTACATACTGCCGAACTACCAAAGAAGTCGTCGATGCTACGGTCCGCGAAAACATCGACAAGCTGTTCAACGATTGTATGAAATTGCGGGAAGACATCGGCATCCGCTCACTTTCCTATTAACACCATTTCTCAAGGTCTGTCCATCGATCTGGCCTAGGCCTCACATACCATCAAGCATATACTCAAACAGTAGAAAACCGCATTCTGAGCACCAGGCGTAAAGCGGTTATGGGATTGACTTTTCTGCGGCATATCAACACATCCAAACATGGTAATAAAGTACAATGTTTTGGCAAAAACTGACAATTGACGCCCTGAATGTTAAGGCATCTTTGTAGAGAGGCCCGCAATTGAATAATGAAAAATCAACAACCCACAACATATGAATGGAACAATACGAGTTGGTAACAGCCTGTTGAGCGTTATCACTGCCCTGTTCATGATCCCTGTGGTGGCTCTGGCGAATTTCGAATCCGCCGCCGATAGGGTTGTGTCAGGAAAGGTGACGTCGCAAACCGACGGGCTTGGGATTCCCGGGGTGAACATCATCATTAAGGGAAGTACCCTGGGAACAGTCACGGACGCGGAGGGCAACTACAGCATCTCCGTTCCCGACGAGCCGGGGGTGGTCCTCGTCTTTTCAGCAATCGGATACACGACGCAGGAAAGGACACTCAATGGTGAGTCGGTGGTTAACGT
Organism: Cyclobacteriaceae bacterium; assembly: GCA_036563875.1. Taxonomy (GTDB): domain Bacteria; phylum Bacteroidota; class Bacteroidia; order Cytophagales; family Cyclobacteriaceae; genus ZC4RG29. Next base: position 10,097 of record DATCLO010000123.1, on the reverse strand, counting down.
GCTGCTTACGGAAGATGTGCGTGCGCTTGATGAAGTGGTCGTGGTGGGATACGGAACCGAAAGCAAACGGTTCGTTACCGGATCTGTGTCCAGCATTGACATGACAAAAGCAAAAGATGTTGCCAACGTCAACATCGCCCAGTCGATGCTCAGCGTACCAGGCGTTCAGTTTACGAACACGGGACGACCAGGTGCAAACGGCACGCTGTTGATACGCGGCCAAAGTTCCCTGAGTGCGGCGAATGATCCGCTCATCGTCCTCGACGGTATTATCTTCAATGGCGACCTGTTGGATATCAACCCCGAAGACATTCAGTCAATCGAAGTGCTGAAGGATGCAGCGTCCTCAAGTATATATGGGTCACGTGCGGCAAACGGTGTCATCCTTATCACCTCAAAGCGGGGGATAACACAAAAGCCGAACGTTCGCGTCAATACTTTTTATGGTATATCCGATGTTGCCAAAGAACTGAAACTGCTGACACCCGAACGTTATATTCAACGGCGCCTCGACTGGCGTGAACAATCAGGACTTGAAGCAGACCCTACAAAAATTACCGACTACCTCGCCCTCACTGAGGCACAAAACTATACGAACGGAATATCACACAATCCCTGGGATGTGATTTACCAGGATGCGAATATTTTCTCCGCGGACGTCAGCGTTTCAGGGATGGCTGAAAGCGTCAATTACTACTTGTCCGCCGCCCTCACCGATGAGAAGGGACTCATCTTCAATGACAACCAGAAACGGGTGACGTTGCGATCCAACCTTGAGACCAAGATTGCAACATGGCTGACTATCGGCATGAACGCAACGTTCTCGCATCGCGATCTTTCGGGAGTTGAAGCTGACCTTCGCGACGCGTACCGCAGTAGTCCCTTCGGGACTTTCTATCATCCGGATGGTGAACCCACGCAATTCCCCGTTCCTGAGGAAACAGCAGGTGGTAACCCGATGCGGAATGCCATGCTTACCACAAACGAAGAAATCGTCGATAACCTGTTTAGCAACTTTTACGGAATCGTCGAGTTGCCCTTTATACCGGGTTTGTCCTACCGGATCAACTATTCACCCAACTATCGGTGGTATCATGACTACAACTTCTTCCGTCAGGACAAGCACGTAAGCTTCAACAGCACCAATGCAAGCAAGTACGACCGTAAGACCTACCAGTGGGTGATGGAAAACATTCTCAAGTATGAACGCAACATCGGACAGGATCACTTCTTCGACATAACATTGATGTATGGTCGCAACCACTCCGACTTTGAATCCACCACAGCCAATGCTTCTTTCCTGAGTGTGGACGCGCTTGGATACAACGACCTGAGTCTTGGTGATATTCTAACTGTGTCATCCACCGCCCAGGCTACGGAAGGTATTTCGTCCATGGCGCGCCTGAACTACCGATTTAAGGATCGATATATGGTAACACTGACCGCACGTCGCGACGGTAGCTCCGTATTCGCTGCTAACAACAAGTTTGCAACGTTCCCCTCGGTGGGTGCCGCGTGGCTCGTTTCCGATGAAAACTTCATCCACAAGTTAGGCTTCATAAACATGCTCAAACTCAGAGTTTCATACGGCGCTGCCGGTAACCAGGCCATCGGTCCTTATCAATCGCTGAGCCTGGCGGCTATAACGCACTACGTTTATGGAGACGGTGGTAGTCCGGCTATCGGCGTGTACCCCTCGACGATAGGTAACAACGATCTGAAATGGGAAACGACCTACACTGCCAACATCGCTTTGGATTTCGAAATCTTGAACAATCGCCTGGGTGGAACCATTGAGGCGTACAATAGCAACACGCATGACCTGCTCGTGAATCGCACGATACCAACAATGACGGGATATAATAATATTCTCACCAATATCGGTCAGGTCAACAATAAAGGAATCGAGGTTGCTTTGAATTCAATCAACATACGGAGAAACCGCTTCGAATGGAGTACCAACGCCGCATTCTCTTACAACAAGAACACCATCGTTCACTTGTTCGAAACGGATCTTGACAACGATGGTAAGGAAGATGATGTCGTGGCCAACAGCTGGTTCGTCGGGCATCCGATCCACTCTTACTACGACTACGTCTTTGACGGTATCTACCAGGAGGGTGACGACATTCCCGCATCCATGAAACCCGGTGATGTTCGGGTGAAAGACGTCAACAACGACGGTGTCATCACGACGGACGACAGAACGATTGTCGGGTCGGGTGTAAATCCCAAATTCCGTTTCAACATCAGGAACAACTTTACCTACGGTAACTTCACTCTTTCCTTGGCAATCAACGCCATGCAAGGATGGATTTCGCCCTTCAACCTGATCAACCCGCTCGTGCCGGGACGTGCGCTCGGTCAGTTTGATGCAGGTTGGTGGACGCCGGAAAACCGATCCAATACACGGCCGTCGCTTGTGTATGCGAATCCTCTTGGTGTAAGCTGGTATGTGAGCCGCGATTTCGTGCGCATCCAGGATATCTCACTGTCCTACCAGTTCCCCAAGCCAGTGCTTGAACGCTTGAAACTCTCCAATCTGAAAGTCTATGTGAGCGGTAAGAACATTCACACGTTCACCGACTGGCTTGGTGCTGATCCTGAAGGGGGAGGAGACTACTCATCACTCCAGGGCAGTGGCGATCTGTTTCCTATGCCACGCACTTTCACTGTAGGATTGAATGTCGGACTGTAAATCTCCACTGACGATGAACCTCAACAGATATTTCACAAATAGTGTCAACCCGAAACCGCTGACGCGATTCGCGCGAGTGACACGCATCGCGATGCTTGCAGGGTTGCTTACCCTGGGTATGGCTGCCTGCGACGACAGTATACTCGATGAAACGCCGCTATCAGACCTGAATACGGACGCCGTTCTCAGCACACGGAGCGGATTTGAGAATTACATCAACGCGCTTGTGCTCTCGGCACGCAATGAGTTGACTAATGGCGACAACTGGTATCGACACATCAACAATACCGACGTTGCGTCATCAGCAGGGGCCGAGTACGCCGGAACTTACAACTGGAACAACCAGATCACACCCACAACGGGATTTGTACGGTACTTCTGGGATTGGGCATACCAGGAAATGATCCTGCGGGCCAATACCATCATCGAGTACGCGCAGAAGCCCGAGCTCGAAGGTATCTGGGCATCCGAAGCCGATAAGAACGCCATCATTGCGGAAGCCCGCTTCTTCCGCGCATATACCTACAACTCTCTCGCGAACCTGTACGGTGGCGTTCCTATTGTCGACCAGGTATATGCTTCACCGAAGTTTGACTTTGTTCGCGCATCCCGTGAGCAGGTATATGAGTTCGCCAAGAACGACCTGGTGTTTGCTTCACAATGGCTTCCGGCCACGACGGCGCAGGAAGGAAGAATCGTGAAGGCTGCTGCTGATCACTTGTTGGCCGAAGTGTATATCAGCCTTGGTCAATACAACAACGCCATCGCGAGCGCTACTGCCGTCATCGAAAGCGGATTGTACCAGCTCATGACGGAACGGTTCGGCGCATTCAAGGACAGCCCGGGCGATGTGTTCTCCGACCTTTTCAAGGAAGGTAACCAGAACAGAAGTTCAGGCAATCTCGAGTCTATTTACGTCTGGCAAATAGAAGAAAATACATTGGGCGGTGGTGGCGCCGTGGGTAACAGCAACCTGCGCAACTGGGCACCACACCTTGCCAATATCCGCGATCCCAATGGTGTGCCTCAACTTGTTACCGACAGCCTTGGCAGAGGTGTGGGTCGTAGCAGGCTCTCAGTTCATGCCGCTTACACGGTCTGGTTAGAGTCCGTGAATGGGCCCACGGACATGAGAAACTCGAAGTACAACATGCGCCGCAAGTTCTATTACAATAATCCTGCTTCGGCATACTTCCTCCAGGAGATCGAGCCCAAAACGACACGGGAGGATACCATGCGAAACATCTATCCCTATTCAACCAAGGTCGATGGCAAGCCGCTCAACGGCAACAACACCTCGGGAAGAACCGCAAAGGATATCATGGTATTTCGACTTGCAGAAACGTACTTGTTGCGCGCTGAGGCGCACTTGAAGAACGGCGACCCTGACCTGGCCGCAGCCGACATTAACGTCGTTCGTGCTCGTGCCCAGGCTCAGCCAGTCGATCCGGCCGACGTGGACATGGACTACATCCTCGACGAAAGGATTCGTGAATTGCTGGTGGAAGAACCTCGTCGCCGTACACTGATCCGTACCGGGAAGTTGGTGGAACGGGTGAGGAAGTATGACATTCTTATTGAGGGTCGGGAATCTGTGCAGGAGCATCACGCCTTTTTCCCAATTCCGCAGTCGGCTATCGATGCGAACTTTGCGGCGGTTCTGGAACAGAACCCTGGCTACAACGAATAACTAGAACTTGAAAATGATGAGACCAAGATCAATCGTCTCGATCTTCCTGCTTGCTGCAGCGGTGTCATGGGTGCCGCTGCACTTGCGGGCCGGAGAAATACTTCGCGTCTCACCTTCCACAAGGCATTTAGTGCCCAAGGGGAAGTCGATTGATGCCATTGACGGCGATTGGATTATGAAGAATGACAAGGTTATCCTTGTCATTGGTGACGCATTCTTCGGCCGCGAAGCCAACATGCGCGTGCAAAGTATTCAAGGTGCAGTCATCGACTTTACGACACTGAGTGATAACCGCGACTACCTGGCTGCGTTCTTTCCACAGGGTTTCCCTGCGCCGGATAGTCGTCGGAATCCGGCACAATTTGCCCACAAGATCGAAGTGGTTAAAGGCCAGGGACGCGAGATCGTTTTGCGAGCTGTGCGAAATGCTACAGATAAGGTGCCGTATGAATCGGTGACGACGTATACCCTGAGAGACGGTGAGAGTTTCGTTCGTGTGCACACCAGATTCACTAACACCAGCGATCGCGAAGTGGCCTTCATCTTTGGCGACAAGCTGCGTATCGACATGGACATCGAGAAGGAGGCGTCACCCCTGGGCAAGACGAACCTTGCGTTCATGTACAACAAGTGGTTCGGCGCTGCATATGCGGTCTACAGCAAAGAAGGTCTGCTGATCACTGAAAAGCCCAAACTCGCAGTTGATCCCGCTACAGGACTGCTGGTAGGATTTCAGAAGGCCGGACCTGATGTTACACTAAAGCCAGGGCAAACGCTCGAAACAAATCGGCTGTTGCTCTACGGAAGAGATGTCGCGGAAATCCAACGGGCCGTGCGTGTAATGGAAAAGAGTAAGGTACCGCTGACAACCATCCGTGTAGCAGATGCCAATAACCGGCCTGTTGCTGGTGCCTTTGTCGATGTTTACAATCTCAACGAAGAGCCGGTGTCTTTTGCAATCACGCGTGAGGACGGGACAACAGAAATACCTTTGACTCCGGGAGACTATAAGTACTACGCCTTTAAGGTTGGACACGATTCGGTTTCATCCAATTTTTCCGTAGCCAAAAAAGCATCGCCGGTTCCCATTACGCTGGCGCCCAGGACCAGCGTGAAGATTTCAGTAAGAGAGCAGGGTGTTACGGGCACGCTGCCGGTCAAGGTTGAGTTCAAGGGAATTAACGGTCATCCCGATCCTTTCCTTGGCTCACCGAAACGTGCAGAAGGCGCTAATAACCTCTACTACTCTGTGGTTGGTGACTTTGAAGTTGCTTGTCCACCGGGGGAGTATGAAGTCACTTTTTCCCGGGGACCGGAATACGAGGTGGTCCGTCAGGAACTGGTACTCCGCATGGGGGAACAAAAGACAATGACGGCCGAGCTAAAGCGTTCGTTTACAACACCCGGATGGGTAATAGCCGATCTGCACAATCACAGTGCACGCAGCGGCGATAATGACACCGAAACGCGCAGTCGCGTTATTAACCTGGCAGGCACGGGAGTAGAATTCGCACCTGCCACGGAGCACAATCGAATCAGTACCTACACTGACGAGATCAAGGATCTTGGAATTGAAGCCTACATCGCATCGGCCCCAGGCATCGAGCTTACAGGTCCGACCGGCGTAGACACGGGTCCGAACCACCAAAACGGATGGCCACTGACCATGCAACCAGGAAAGCAGGGATCCGGCGCACCGCCGATTTCGGCTGATGTGTACACGCAGCTGAAGGGGTTGTTCGACTACGACAGCGATAAGACCAAGTTTGTACAGCACAACCACCCGGGCCTCGGCATTTCACGTCTGTACTTCGATGGCGACGAAGATGGAAATCTGGACGAGGGATTGCGCACGCGCGACTTTACCGATGCCATCGAGCTGCAAAACAATGTCTACGATATCCTGGAGGTGACTTCGGACGACGCCGTCAACAAACGTTCTCCAGTTTTCTACTGGTTGCAAATGCTGAATCAGGGGTTCAGGATTTTTGGGACGATGACGTCGGACAACCACATTGTTGGCGAACGCGGCGGGTTGCGACTGGTGTACATCAACACACGCCATGACAGTCCACCGTCAATCGATCCGTATGAACTTGCATTGAATGCAAAGAACGGAAAGATGGTTATGACTAATGGTCCCTTTTTGAAAGCCGAGGTCAACGGTCACCTCCCGGGTGAAGTAGTGAAAGCAGGTAGTAAGGAGGTGACCCTTGATCTTGAAGCGCGTACGAACAATGTGACGCAACTCGACCGCATACAGGTCTTGGTAAACGGCCGACAGGTGAAGTCGCTCAACTTCACTCGTGAGCAACATCCCCAGTTGTTCAGCAAGGGAGGTTTTCGTCATTCTGTTCCCGTGACGCTGACGGAGGATGCACATATCATCGTTGTGGCAACAGGTCAGAACGCGCCGCAGAATCCCAGGCTGACTACACCGCGCCGGCAAGTTCCCCCTTTTGCTATGACGAATCCGATATTCGTCGACATCGACGGGAACGGTTTTGTCCCTAACAAGGATACGCTCGGTGCGCCGCTACCTTCGGGAAGTACGCGTCCGAATCGATGACCGTTGAATTGGCGGTGCACGCGCCGCGGTTTTCAAGACTTAGTTCAGATACTTAATGATGTATTGCCGCCTGCCTTTAGTTGCCTTATTAATGATGGGCGCGCTTGCCGCAGTTGCGCAGACGTCCGCTCAAAGACGCCCGAATATAATAATTATTCTTGCCGATGATCTGGGCTTCGGTGACATCGGCGGATTCTACGGTGGCGAGGCGCCAACTCCCAACCTGAATCGCATGGGTGAGGAAGGGATGGTATTCAGCGATTTCCACAGCAACGGCCCGACGTGCTCCCCGACACGCGCTGCACTGATTACGGGACGATACCAGCAACGGTTGGGCATCGAGCAACCCTTGCCGACCAACTGGGACGATGAAGGGATTGGAAGTAAGGACAACCGCGGTGAGATTACGATTGCTGAATATCTGAGTAGGGAAGGGTACACGAATGCCTTGTACGGAAAATGGCATTTGGGTAAGCATCCCTCGGCAAATCCCATCCTTCATGGGTTTCATGACTTTCGTGGGATGACGTGTGGATGTGGCGACTACTTTGCAAAGATGGATCGCAATGGCTACCGTGACTGGTGGCATAACGACAAACTGGTTTTCCAGGAAGGATACGCGACCGACGTCATCACGAGCAATGCAGTTGAGTTCATTCAAAGGAACAAAACCAAACCCTTCTTTCTGTATGTGGCGTACAATGCCATTCATTTTCCCTGGCAGACAGCCGAGGATGATGAATTGGAAACGCGGAGCGAAGGAGGGGACTACACCGGAGCCGAGCCCGGTCCCCAAAGCAAACTTGGCCCTCACAAACCTGAAGAGGTACCAGCCGTTGTGCACAAAATGATTACAAAGCTCGACGAGGGAGTGGGGCGCATACTGAATACATTGAAGGAACAAGGGATTGACGAAGAGACGTTTGTCTTTTTTGCGTCGGACAACGGCGGCTACCTGAGCTACAACAGGGGCGTTTGGCCGAAGGTGGGTTCAAACGGACCACTGCGCGGACAAAAAGGACAAGTCTATGAAGGAGGACACCGCGTACCAGCGATAGCTCGTTGGCCCGGGAAGATTAAAGCGGGAACGTTGACCTCAGCGACAGTGATGTCATTCGATCTCTTGCCTACGATACTGGACATGCTCAACGTAACTCCTCCGGATGCAAATTCGCCCTACGTATTGGATGGAGTAAGTATCTTGCCGCTTCTGCTGAAGAATCAACCACCGAGCCCGCGTGTGTTGTACTGGCGCACGCCTGCCCAAAAGGCAGCGCGTGATGGAAACTGGAAGCTCGTTACCACCCGCGCGGGTGAATCTCCCGAATTGTTTGATTTGGCGTCAGATCCCGGCGAGACAACGAATCTCGCTGCGAAGCATCCGGAGAAGGTCCAAATGTTGTTGTCGGCGCTGAACAAGTGGGAGCAAAGCGTGGATCGCAAACGCCGGTGAGTGGGTATGGTGGAGAATGGTAATATCGTACACATTAAGGCAAGAATGGTATAATTCTTAGGCGTCTGTTTTGGATTATTTTACGTCATGAGGAAACCTGCTATGAGAAGTAACATCCTAGTGATTGTGGTAGTGGCGATGGCGGCGTTCGGCTGCTCGTCAAAGAAAGCCAGCGAAGTGAAGAAGTCGGACACGCCACCGCCTAACGATATTACCGGCAAGTTCTACGTTCCCCCATTGGCGAAGCCCGGTGAGGGAGCGTACCTGAAAGGGGAGCTGATTTATCCGCTTGACAATAAGCCAACACCACAATGCCATGCCTCGACGATTGTTGAAACGCCATCGGGACTGGTTGTTGCATTCTTCGCGGGCACGCATGAAAGAAATCCTGATGTGGGAATCCGCGTCACGCGTTTGGTAGACGGCAAATGGACGACGCCCGTGGAAGTTGTCAACGGAGTGGAGTCGCCATCAGTGCGTTATCCCACATGGAATCCCGTTTTATTCCTCCCTGAGTCGGGTCCACTCATGTTGTTTTACAAAGTAGGTCCCGACCCGCGGACGTGGTGGGGCATGGTAATGACTTCTAATGACGACGGGAAAACCTGGTCGAAGCCAGTGAAGTTGGGCGAGGATGAGAAGATTGGCCATTTGCTCGGCCCGATAAAGAACAAGCCTGTGCAACTGGCAGATGGAACGATCATTTGTCCGTCAAGCACCGAGGAGCGTTTGGACGATGGTGAAATTCGGTGGAGAGTGCATTTTGAGATTACACGCGACCTGGGCAAGAGCTGGGAAGTTGTCGGACCGATTAACGACGGAATTACTTTCGATGCGATCCAACCCAGCATCTTGTTTTATCCAGGAGGCCGAATGCAGGCCTTGTGCCGTACGCGCGAGGATGTTGTAGCTCAGACGTGGTCCGACGATAACGGTCGCACGTGGAGTGAGATGACAGCAACGGCGCTTCCCAATCCTAATTCGGGAACGGATGCTGTTACCTTGCGGGATGGAAGACAATTGTTGGTTTATAATCACACGACGAAGGAAGGTGAGGAGCCCAAAGATCGTAATATGTTGAATGTGGCTCTATCCGATGATGGTGAGAATTGGACACCGGTCATGACACTTGAAAACGAACCTATCCAGGCCGGCTACTCGTATCCTGCCGTCATACAAACATCTGATGGGTTAGTGCATATCACCTATACGTATGCGCGCGAATCGATCAAGTACGTGGTACTGGATCCGGCGAAGCTGTAATGATTTTTCATTAGCGATTGGTAATTTTTGATTCAGTGATGTTCGGGGAAAATTTCTGAACTCAGCTTCGACTACGCTCAAGTCACCGGACTTCGACCACAATCAGTTACCTGTGGCGGGGAATATTGGGAAATAAAGGTAAGACTCTGCTTCCTCGCTGGTCTATTCTTGTTGGGTGATCGGATTAATCCGATCACCCCTTACCCTTAACTCTATTGAAATACACAGGGTTGCTGAGCGAAGTCGAAGCCTGGTTCAGGCTCTGACCTATGAGCTTTTACATGTTGTCAAAATTCTTCCTATATTTATATTAACTTTTTGCTACGGCATAGTTACCGGCGAGGCCATCGTATCGGGTTGGGATACCTGATTATCAAAGGCAAGAGAATGTTGTGCGTATCGATTTAGCCTTTGCCCTGTAAAC
>DATCLO010000122.1:0-4865 GCA_036563875.1 Cyclobacteriaceae bacterium | reverse complement strand
GGTTATCACCTGTGCGCAGGGTGATGCTGATCTCCTGCAGTGCCTTTTCGGGCGCAAACACTGAGACGCGGTGAGCGCCCGCGGGAAGATCGGTGATCCTGAATTCCCCATTCGCATTTGTCGTCGCGCCACGCGAAACGGAATGCACGAACACTTCTGCGCCTTCGATGGCAGCGCCGCTGTTGCCGTCCTTAACGGAACCGATTAGCGTGCATTGCGCGAACAGGGTGTGGCCAGTCGCGAAAAGGACTCCGAACGTCAGGGTAATATGGAATACCAGATTCTTCATTGATTGAGGTCAACGATCCATTTTTTATGCCGGAACCCGTCGCGCTCCTGTGTAAGGTCTACCTGGTCGTCGATGAACAACCGCGAACCTCTGCCATTCAGTGTCACGTATGCCTCAGCACGAACGATGGCGTCGTTCATTCCTTCGGCGCGATATTTTTCTTCCAGGAAGTGCGCAAACTGCAGGATCATATCCGGCTGTGTAGACATCATCTTCTCCTGAATGGGTGTGAGGTAGTCGCCGGGCATAACATCCCACCGTTTTCCTGTAATCGGGTCCTCAACATGGAACACCACGTATCCTGCCTTCTCCATCAGCATAACACGCCATGAGAACCTGTATCCCTGCTCCGTCCAGAACAGGTCGCCGGGATAGAGAAGGTAACGCCAGGGAGCGAGCACCTGAATAACGATGAATACTGCCATGAATCCGGTAATGATGCGGGGAACAGGAAGAATCTTTGTGGTATTGGAGGTGTCCGGGCGAGGGATGGTGTTAAGTCTCAGGCGAAGGACAGCAGCCAACCTTTCGAGAAGCCTGGTGTGAAATGTTGGTGAAAAAAATATCAGTGTGCTGAGGATCATGATGAAGGGGAACATCCCGATCGGAAACAGCATCCACGTGATCATATGAAAGCCGATGACGGCGATGTAGGCCCAGGGCCGCGTCCGGGCGTTGAGAAGGAAGAAGACGATCGTGAGATCGTACAGCGCCCCCATCCAACTGAAAGCATAGGCGGCGAACGCCGTTGACAAAAAGCCACCGATGACCGGAAGGTGACTCTGCGCCGGCAGCCAAATGCGAAGCGGCATGGCATCCAGGAGCCATTCCGCATTGAGCTTGGCGATGCCGGCGTAGATGTACACGATAGCCAACTGAAGCTTTAAGATCGTCACGCTCCATGCCGGTACCTCTCCTGCCGCGAGCGTTGGCTTGCGAAGCATATCGAGAGAGAAAGCGCGGTTAGCAGGCACAAAGCAGAGGAGCAGCGCCACCAGGCTAACGAAGTAATAATGATTGAGATAGTAGGTCTTGTCGATGAGTTCAACATAGGTGAACGACAGGAAGAACAACGCGGCAGACAGCCGATAACGCCAGCCGAGCATAATCCCTATCGCCGATGCCAGCATGATGCCGAACAGCGCGTACATGCCCACCGGCCCAGGGGCCGTCACCCATTCAAAGCCGTAGTAAGTAAAGTGTACCTCCGGCTCAATGTAGAACTCGCGGATCCAGCCGTTGGCCCAAAAGCGGACTACGCTGATGGCCATCATTAACCCGAAGACGATACGGAAGGTGACCAGAGGCGCAATGGGCGTAGGTTCATACCATGCCGACCTCAACGCATTAACTAACCGGCTGTGCAAGCTAATCGCCGTCATTATCCTGGTAAGTAATCAGTATCCCAAGGGCTGACATCATGTCTGCTTTCAGCAGAACCACCAGCTTCTGTAACTCCTGATAGGCTGCCATAGCTGGATCGGGATTCTGCTCCACAGTCTCCGAATAAGGCTCAGGAATGGCGGCTATCTTGGTTAACGCAAGATCGATCTGAGAAGCGATGACGCTCGCTAACGCGTCTCCATTGTGCCGCGCATTCAGTGCGGTAAGGTAATCATCGAACCCAACGCCGTCTGTTTTTCCTTTACCCAAGTAAAGATTCTGCAAACCTTTAATGGATTCGACGGCAAGGAGAATGGACTGTTGTGCATAAAGGGCTTCGCAGTTGGCGGGTATCGGAACGTTGAGCGAACGGACGCCGAGGGGTATACCGATCTTGCCATCCCGCACATCACTCTCGCAGTATTGGATGGCACCATTGAGCAACATGCCTGTTGCGCTCCCGACATCGTTACCCGTGAGACTGACAAAAGTTCCGAGATAATTATCTCCTGCAGGAGACCATCGTTCATACACGGCATCACATCGTGCTCTGAGATCTTCAACAACATCAAGGAGGTACTGACGTCGCGCCGACGCTTCGTCGTCAGAATCGAACAGTTCGACGACGTTTTCTGCATCGGGGTTCTCGCCATAAAGCAGATAGTCAAGCGCAGCGAATCCCTTCGCCAAGTTGCTGCTAAGGGCGTTGAGGTCATACGATCACGAGGATATATTGTCGTCGATCTTGATGCGGCTTATCGGGTAGGTGTTGACGGACGCGTTGAATATCAGGTTATCGGCTGGTCCGAAGTTAAAGTATCCGCAATGCTGGAAGGCTACATAGGCTGACAGCCAGGCGTCGCGCAGTTTCCCCAGGGTCTGCTCGTTGCGTGTTTCGGTAAACTCGATGGCTGCCTCCTCCAGCCTCGCAGCCCTGCGGGCAAGCGAGTCGTAAGCAGGGACAATAATGTTCACACCCAGGTTCTCCAGCAAAGGCCCGCGGTCGAAACCCGGGGAGTTCGACGACTCCTTATCGCACGACGCCGCCACCGCGGAGATCACGAGCAAGATCGAAGCTTTTAGGAATCGGTGCCGTATCATAGTCTATTAAAGAGCGTCTTTAACGTTAGCCAGTTCGGGGAAAGCATCAACCAGGAGATCAATTGCTTCGTCAAGGCCCGACAGGTCCGTCTCTGGTAGTTCCCAGAAGTTTTCACCGATGTGTGTCTCCAGGATCTCGTTGATCGTAGCATCACTGATCCTCTTCTTCGGGCTGATGCGGAGTGCGCGGATGAACATGTATCCTTCGGACAACGCGTGAAGTGCTTCACCAAACGAAGATTCACCTTCACCGAGCAATTCCTTTGCTGTGTTCAGGTAGTGAATTGCCGTTGCGGCTGTCACCAACTCAAAACCCTTATATATGATCTCGCGCTGTTCATTCTTGACAGGATAGTTCTTTGCAACAATTGCAGCGCGGCCGGTGAGGAACGCGTCCATGAGCATTTTGTTAGAGCCAATCAGCGGGTCGCGACCGTTGCTGTAGTTCGCAAAGAACCTGAGATTTTGTGTGTTGTTCGGGAAGTCTACAGGAACACCCCAATATCCGAACGCCTCATCCCAGTGATGCTCCATCGGCGTGTAATTGTTGGCGCCATCAAGTTCGGTGTTCTCTACCTCATCGCCGACGCGGGAATCCGTCATGTACACGTTAAAGATCTGGTGAAGGAACACTGAACCCATGATCCCTTTTTCAAAGGTTTGCGTGAATTCGTGACCGTTGGCATCAACCAGCATTGTTGACCCATTCTTGCGTGTGATGTACCCGGCTGTTCCATTGGCGGCGCTGAGGCCCGCCACACTGGCATTCTCGGCATCGATAAACAGGTCTTCAAAGAAGGCCACGTCAGCGGGAAAGGTTTTGTCCTTGAGTTGCCGGTCGGACGTGAAAGAAAAGTTGCCGTCGCCATCGCCCCCGGCGTTTTCGTACATTGCCAGAAGCGTCTCAGCATCGAGGACTATTTCCTTCTTGTCGCCCTTCTGAAAGTAGGCCTTGATTTCCGAGGTTTGGTTCAGTCGGTCAGTCTGGCCACCATAGTAAACGGACGACTGTCCGTTTCTTGTAAACTCATAAGTATCAGGCACTTGTAGGGCGGGGCCGCTATCGTCATCATCATTACAGGAAAGGACGATAAGAGCGGAGAGGAAAAGGCAGGGGAAGAAAAACTTCATCCTTATTTAGATTATTTTTAAATAGGCCACAATGTTATCATTATTTAGAATTAATTCAAATAAAAAAATGTTTGTCGTGCCTCTCCTCACGGACCGACCCGTGGGGGCGAAGCTTTATTCATTCTGATTCCAAAGAAGCTCTGTTTTTTGCGGCTGTGGGGGCGGTGATTTATCTTGGCTCACACTAATTTTTTCTCTCTATGAAACAGCAGATTGTGACCCCCAAGCGCTCCCTGACCAAGGAAACTGAAGCCTTGTTGAACAAGCAGATTGAAATGGAAGGCAAATCCTCCGCGGCATACCTTTCCATGGCCTCCTGGTGCGAAACGAAGGGATACGACACGTCTTCCCAGTTCCTTTACAAGCATTCCGAGGAAGAGCGCATGCACATGCTGAAGCTGTTTCACTACATTAATGCTGCGGGTGGGCACGCCATTCAACCGGAAATCAGCGGCATTAAGCACTCATTCAAGAGCCTCAGGGAGGTATTCAATGACGTGCTCACGCACGAACTTGAGGTTACAAAATCCATAAACCACATCGTCGACCACTGCTTTTCTATCAAGGACTTCGCGACGTTCAACTTCCTGCAATGGTATGTCATGGAGCAGCGGGAAGAAGAAACGTTGGCGCGCAGGGCGGTGGAGCTCTTCGACATCATCGGCGAAGAGGGCGTCGGCCTGTGGATGATCGATCAGGAGATCGGAAAGCTGGAGATGTACGCCGCAAAGAGCTCAGGTACTACGACTTAACGCATCACTCCAAACCTGCTCTTCCATCGACACCCGGGACACCGGGTGTTCGCATTTCCAAGCCATTCGTCCGGCAATGAACTCCCTCGCCCGGATTTGCATTGTTTGCCTTGTATAATATTGCGTACTAGTAAAGAGTTATCTTGTACAAAGGGCGGACTATGTGGAGATTCATCCTCGTTCTGATTGTCGGTGTGGCGGCACTCGGG
>DATCLO010000121.1:0-5899 GCA_036563875.1 Cyclobacteriaceae bacterium | reverse complement strand
AAGCAATACAAAGCACATACACCAGGAGATTGTTGCCCACGCTTGTTCGTTTTGTCCTGCCGTAGCCGCCGTGTTCAGTTATCGTATACGCGGTTAAGTTTCTTGTCGTCAGTGAAGGTGAACTTCAACGGGTTTTTCACTTTTTCCTTAAGCAGCGCCACTTTCAAAACTTCATCCACAGTATCGACATAGTGAAATGTCAATCCCTTCAGGTAGTGGCTTTCGATCTCGCTGACGTCACTTTTATTCTTAGAACTCAAAATTACCTCTTTGATCCCGCTGCGACGGGCAGCCAGAATTTTTTCCTTGATGCCTCCTACCGGAAGCACTTTTCCGCGGAGGGTTATCTCACCCGTCATCGCCAGCCGCGACTTCACCTTTCGCTGGGTGTAGATCGACGCCAGCGAAGTGAACATCGTGATGCCCGCCGAGGGCCCATCCTTTGGAACTGCTCCCGCCGGAACGTGAATGTGTAGATCGTACTGTTGAAAAACCCTGTGATCTATTCCCAACGGTTCGGCATTCGACTTTACGTACGACAACGCCGCCATCGCCGATTCCTTCATTACATCACCCAACTGACCCGAAAGTGTGAGATTGCCTTTACCTCGGCTGAGACTGGATTCAACGTAAAGTATTTCGCCACCAGTCTGGGTCCACGCAAGGCCCGTCACCACGCCGGCAGTCTCATTGCCCTGATAGAGTTCTTCATTGTAAATCTCGACGCCAAGTACTTTGCGTACTGTCTCTTCAGAAATGACGGGATCGTACCCCTCCTCCATTGCGACCGATTTGGCAACGTGACGGGCAAGCGCTCCAATCTTTCGCTCAAGATTACGAACGCCGGACTCACGGGTATAATTCTCAATCACCTTCGCGATGAGCTTCCGGGTGAACTTAGCCTGGGATGACTTCAGCCCGTGCTCTTTCAGCTGCTTCGGGACAAGGTGTCGCATTGCAATCTCCACCTTTTCTTCCTGCGTATAGCCGGTGATTTCTATAATCTCCATCCGGTCACGAAGGGCAGGATGAATGGAATCCAGTGTGTTGGCTGTCGCTATGAACAGTACCTTCGAAAGGTCGTACTCAACTTCAAGGAAATTATCTGTGAACGCGTTGTTCTGTTCGGGATCAAGAACCTCCAGCAGTGCTGACGAAGGGTCTCCGCGAAAGTCTGCCCTCACCTTGTCGATCTCGTCCAGGATGAAAACCGGATTCGACGTCCTCGCCTTCCGGATGTTTTGAAGAATCTTGCCGGGCATGGCACCGACATAGGTCTTGCGGTGTCCGCGAATTTCAGCTTCGTCGTGAACACCACCCAGCGACATGCGGACGTACTTGCGATCCAATGCTTTGGCGATGGATTTACCCAGGGAAGTTTTGCCGACTCCGGGAGGACCGTACAGGCACAGGATCGGCCCTTTCATGTCTTGCTTAAGCTTGAGCACGGCAAGATATTCCAGGATACGGTTCTTGACCTTTTCGAGTCCGAAGTGATCTGCATCAAGAATTTTGCGAGCACGCTTCAGATCAAAGTTGTCGGTAGAGTATTCGCCCCAGGGAAGGTCGAGAAGAAACTCGACATAGTTCATGGCCACCGGGTACTCGGCAGCGGCCGGATTAATCCGGAGCAGTTTGTCAAGCTCGCGATTGAAATGATCGGCCACCTCCTTCGGCCACTTCTTGGACTCACCTTTCTTGCGAAGGTTCTCTACCTCCTTGTCGGGACCATCAAAGCCCAACTCATCCTGCAGCACCTTGATCTGCTGACGCAGGAAGTAGTCGCGTTGTTGCTGATCAATGTCGGTATGAACCTTCTTCTGAATTTCCTGCTTGATCTCCAGCATCTGGATTTCACGCGACATGTACTGCAGCAACACGGTGCCGCGTTCCACGAGGTTCTCCGTTTCGAGAATTTTCTGCTTGTCGACTACATCGACGTTCAGGTTGGATGCGAGGAAGTGGATCAGGAAGGGCATGCTCTGGATGTTGTCCAGCGCCACCTGAGCCTCCTGCGGAATTTCAGGATTGAGTCGAAGGATTTTCGACGCCGCCTCCTTAAGAGATTGTATCAGCGCCTTGATCTCGCGGCTGTTCGTATTGATGGACTTCTCCGGGAGAAGGGTGACCTTCGCTGTAAGGAACGGATCTTCCGTGAGGAAGTCGTTAATGCTGAAACGATTCTTCCCCTGAATGATGATCGTCGTATTTCCATCCGGTAACACCAGCATCTTAATGATGCGGGCTACCGTTCCTACCCGGTAGAGATCCTCAGTGAGAGGCTCTTCCGCCTGGGAGTTCTTTTGCGCCACAACGCCGATGATCCGGCTACCCTGATACGCCTTTTTTACGAGTCGTATTGATTTTTGGCGCCCCACCGTGATAGGTAAAACCACACCGGGAAAAAGGACAGTATTTTTTATGGGAAGGATGGACAACTCTTCAGGGAGATCCTCGGGTCTGAGGTCTGACTCCTGCTCGGGATTGATCATCTGGATCAAATCATCCGAATCGTCCTGAACAAGTTGAATGGGAAAACTTTTATACATAAGCCAGGTTGCCACTTTGGCACACATTCCCTGCAATCCGATCTGAGTGTGAACTGACCGTCTCTAGTGGCAATAGTAATGCCAAGGGAGTTGTAAAAGAAGCAAATTTGTGCCAACTTTATTATTGACGGCCCGACTTTTTACCAAACGTAGGCTCGTGAAACCTTACTTTTTAATCTGTATAGCGGGTTTTTACCTGCTGGCCACAGCTCCTCTTACTGCACAACGACCCAAAACGAATTACAAGAAAGGGGGGGTGGTTCAGCTTGACGATAGTCTGACAAACTACAGTCAATCTGACATTTTCGATTTCCCGAATATCAACCGGGTAAAACGCTATCAAAACGAAGCAGAACTCAACAACATCCGGAAGATGGAAGCGGCGGGCGACAGTGCAAAAGCATACGCAGCGCTTCGGTCTTACGTACGCAATTTCGGCATCGACAATTTTGTCACTGACACGCGGATGATATGGAAGCTCGCGCGTCTTTCCGAAAAGCATGGGCCGCCAGGTGAAGCCATCCTTCTCTACAAACTGGCTCTCAAACACCACCGCCAACCTAACCGGGAGCAAATTGCACGAGAATTGGATTCTCTCACGGTGAACGAACGAGATTATTTCGTTCCCCTCGACTACTACTACGAACTGGTTCAATACCGGCGGGAAATTGATACGCTCCGACCACCACAAGGTGTTCTCCTCAACATTGGCGAGTGGGTGAACTCCCCCAAGGCGGATTACGGCCCGACTATTGGTCCGATCGATACCGTCCTGCTTTTCACATCAAAAAGGAACCGAAACATTCAATACGCGCAACAAGGGTATGATGAAGATTTGTTTTTCACGGTTCGATCAGGAGATGGCTGGTCTGAGGCACGTGAGTTCTCTACGATTAACACGGTTTACAATGAGGGATCAGCCTGTCTAAGCCACGACGGCAAGATGTTGTTCTTCGCACGATGCAATTCGCCAGACTCGCAAGGCAACTGCGACCTGTTCGTGTCCTATCTCCTCTCAGACGGCACGTGGGGTAACACCAGAAACCTCGGACCGAAGGTCAACTCTCCGGCCTGGGACTCCCATCCCTCGCTTTCGCACAATGGCGACACGTTGTTCTTCGCCTCCGACCGTCTCGGCGGCTTTGGCCTGTCGGATATTTACTATTCGGTGCGCGATGCAAACGGCGAATGGCAGCAGGCAGTAAACGCGGGACCCATTATCAACACTCAGGGGTTTGAAGTGAGTCCCTTCTTCCACCACAAGTTTAATGTTCTCTACTTCAGTTCGAACGGACATCCGCTCAACTTTGGCGACTTCGATATCTACAAGGCGTACCGCCAGGGCAATGGGTGGAGCGAACCGCTCAACGTAGGCCCTCTTGTAAACGGCGCCGGCAGTGAATACTATTTCACGATTGACTCGGAGTCGAAGGACCTGTTTTACGCCCGATCCACAAGTGAGGACATTGAAAATCTCGATATCTATTCCTTCCCCGTGCCCATGGGCGCGCAACCGGAAGCGGTGGCGAAGCTCAAGGGCTCGCTGGTAAATGTGCACACCAAGGAACCCATGCGGGGTATTGTCACGGTCATCGACCTCGACAAGGGCGTGGAAGTAGAGCCCAAATTCCTCCGACCTGATGGGTCGTTCGATTTTCGACTCATCAACAAGAGAAATTACCTGCTGATAATACAGGGTGACGACTTCTTCCGGATCGAAGAGTTGTTCTTCATGGACGGTGACATGGAGATGCACCGCGAAACCGAGCCTATCGAAAGCAAGATTGCGTTTCAGTCGCTCGAATTCGAAAATGGAAAGGCGAATATCCTGCCTGAGATGGTAAGCGACTTGACGAAGGTGGCGAACTTCTTAATCGACAATCCAAAATTCAACATCAAGATTTCAGGGCATACCGATTCACAAGGCAACCGTGAATCCAACCTTCGCCTGTCTCAAGCCCGCGCCGACGCTATCAAGGCGTACCTGACCTACACGTTCAAGATCGACCCCGACCGGATCGAGGCACACGGCTACGGAAGCTCAATGCCTATCGTTGAAGAGAAGTCGGAAGAAGACCGAAGATTGAATCGGAGAGTGGAGTTTGAGATAATACGAAACTGAGAGTGTAAATCTTTTACCCCAAAGACGCCAAGGCTTTTAATTGACCGTAAAGATCTTGATGATATCGTTAGCGAAGATGAACACCATCAGCGCCAGCAGGAACACCATTCCGACTTTCTGAGCAGTTTCAAGGAACTTGTCTGAGGGCTTGCGGCCGGAAACCATTTCAAACGTCAGGAACATAACATGACCGCCATCCAGCGCAGGGATGGGCAGCAGGTTCATGAATGCAAGCACCAATGAAAGCAGGCCAGTGATGGTCCAGAAGCGAGGCCAGTCAAATTGAGGTCCGTAGAACTGCACCATACCGATAGGCCCGGAGATATTCTTCTGAAAGGACAGTTCGCCCCGGAAAATTTTTCCAAACGCCATGATCTGCGTATACAGCGTAGTGAATGCTTCGCGCGTGCCGACGCCGATCGATTCCCACAGGGTATAATTCACCGGCACCTGGGCTTTAGGAGTGAAGCCGATCTTGCGTTCGCTGCCAAACTCTTCTTCGAACCGCAGGACCTCACCGTCGCGCATCACGGCAAAGGTCACTTTACTGTCTTTTGATTCATTGATAGCACGTGTTATGTCATCCCAGTACTCAACCTTCTGCCCCTGCACTTCGATAACCCGGTCGCCGGTCTTCAAACCTACTTTCTCGGCGATGGAGCCGGGAGCAATGCTTCCTACTTCCGCTGGCAGGCGGAAGCGGATAAACTCCATATCCTTCTTGAACTTTTCGATGAAATCGTGCGGAACAGGAATTTCAACAAGCTGACCACCGCGGTCGACCGTGAACGATGCATTGGACGCAATCAGATTATCCGGTCTGAGGATATCAAGATAATCGTAAAAGTCTTTACCGTTGATTTGTACAATCTTGTCGCCTTCCTGAAAACCAATCTCCTTCGCCAGCGGACCTATTTCCACCTTTCCCGCACGGTTGATATCATCTTTGGAAAGATAAAGGTCACCCATGAAGTAAGTTAATCCTATAAAGATGAGGATACCAACGATGACGTTAACAGCGATACCACCAAGCATAACGATCAGGCGTTGCCATGCGGGCTTGCTTCGGAACTCCCAGGGTTTCGGGGGCTCTTTCATCGCTTCGGTGTCGAGCGACTCATCGATCATTCCGGAAATCTTCACGTAGCCACCAAGAGGAATTGCACTTACTGCATATTCAGTTTCTCCTTTTCTGAATGACCAAAGTTTAGGTGGAAAGCCGATGGAA
>DATCLO010000120.1:0-31868 GCA_036563875.1 Cyclobacteriaceae bacterium | reverse complement strand
CCTTGGAGATGTATTGTTTGATATGAGCTCTGTGGAGGTGATGCTTTTGTTAAACGCATCTTCATAAAAAAAAATATATCGTCATTGCTGTCGCACTCCCTTACCAGGGTAATTCCCGGATTTGCTTGTGCAACACAGCTTAGGACACAGAGATATGCGATTAGCAGCTTCATTTAGCAAAGAGAGGGATTTGTATACATCAGTCACAATTCACCGGGCCTTCATAAATTTAGCAAACTTTTATAAGACGGATAGCCAAAAAACGCCCCGCAGGCACTAACAATTGCCCTTTTTTGTTGGATTGATAACTTGCGCACATGGACGAAACCATTCATCAACACCGGCCACTCCTGATCTCTCTCGCCTATAACATACTGGGTGACATCCAGGAGGCGGAGGATATCGTGCAGGATGCGTTTGAAGGATGGTATGAAAAACGACGCGAGGTACAACATCCCAAGGCCTATTTGAGTCGCGTCGTAGTAAACAAGTCGATCGACCGGCTTGAGGCGGCAAAGAAGGAGAGGGAGCTGTATAAAGGCCCGTGGCTGCCCGTACCCGTCGTGAATGAAGCGCCGTCCCAGGAGAGGAATACCCGGGACCTGCTGCCGATCGCGGTCCTTGCGCTATTGGAAAAACTCAACCCCCTGGAGCGTGCAGTGTTCATACTCCGTGAGGCATTCGACTACCCCTACCGTGAGATCGGAGAGCTCTGCAATCTGCCGGAAGATCATGCCCGACAAATCCTGCATAGGGCGCGTGAAAAAATTCAACGCCCGCGGTCGCGTTTTCAGGTCGACCACAGGCAACAGCAACGGCTTATGGAGGCCTTCCTGAATGCCTGCGAAAAGAGTGACGAAGAAGAACTGAAAAGACTTCTTGCTGAGGACGTGTCGTTCTTCTCTGACGGCGGAGGCAAGGTTGCCGCATCGGTTGTGCCTCTCTATGGTCATGCTTCTGTGCTCAGGTTCTGGCTGCCTGTCGTTGACAGGATTAAGCACAACATCGAAGTTAGATTTGTCGAAGTGAACGGATGTCCGGGAGCGATGTTCCTGAACAAGGAAACCGGCAAGATCGACACCATCTTCACGATTGATATTGAAGGCGACAAAATTGCAGGTCTTTACGTCGTCCGGAACCCCGAAAAAATTCTTTTAAAAACTGTCACGAAATCGTAGTCCGGGGGTCATATGGGCGAACTCAAAAACGCTTATGTGACATGGAAACACGTCTTGCTCCAATCGAGAATCCTACGGGATTCCTAATGAAACTCGTTTACTGGTTCTCAAGGAAACAGTTCGGGAAAGTTATCACGCCGCTCAAAGTGATTTATGCGCGGCTGCCATTCAGTTTTGCGTCGTTCGCGCAAAGACTACCCAAGCTTGAGGGTAAATACCAGATTCCGAAACACCTGGCGCTACTGATTCGTACCCACGTGGCACAGTTGAATACCTGTCATTTTTGCCTCGACATTGGCAAGGCTGAGGCGATGAAGGCGTTCCCGGATCAACTCGATAAGTTTCTGTCGGTGAGCCGCTTCCGTGAGTCTCCTTTATTCGCTGCATCAGAACGTGCGGCGTTAAAGTTTGCCGAAGAACTGACGCTGAACAAAAAGGTGTCAGACGAAACCTTCGAAGAAGTGAGCAGCTATTTCACAGAACGCCAGATCGTTGAAATCGCATGGGCGGTCACGCACGAACACATTTACAACCTGATGAACGGTGCCTTTAACGTCGGATCCGATGGCTTGTGTCAGTTGCCTGATACCGCGCCGGCGAAACGGGCGGAAGCCGCTACCGTTGCTTACCGCTAAACGGGGTATGTGTTGAAACTTTCTTTTCCGGGGTAAAAATATTCTCGTAGCCGAAGCGTCTAAATGCACGCGGGGCAGGACAGGGCCACATCGGCTCTGTCCGTTACCGTGAAAAATTTTGCCCAGCCGAAACTTTTTTTCGGATTGTAGAACGTGGCAAAATTCCGTTTGGTGATGGAACCATCGACCGGATTTTTTCGTAGAAAAAGAAGCTTCCGTCGTTGGCAAAGCTACAAAAGTACCCCTGGCATGTGATGATGACTAAAGTTGTTGTACACCCCAACTACCGCCACCTGGAAGATTATGTGCGCGAAATCCCGGAACGATTTCATTCGTTAGGCAAAATCATTCATAAGGATCGGAACACGCTTAAACGGGATGAAATAGCTGATACCGCAGTAGTGATAAAGTCATACGGGCGTATCTATTTGCCTAATCGTATTCGTTACACTTATTTCTATCCCTCCAAGGCACAGCGGGCGTACGACTATGCGAGCGTCTTACTGGAAAACGGATTTCGTACACCGCAGCCGATTGCGTATATCGAGTGCTTCGAACGCGGACTTCTTACTAATAGCTACTTCGTAAGTGAGTTCACAGATTTCCAGCCATTAAAAACGATCCGCAATCTTCCTTCTTATGATCAGACGATGTTGCTCGAAGATTTGGCAACGTTTACATACAGATTGCATCAGTCGCATATTTATCATGGCGACTATTCCATTGGAAATATTCTGTATAAAAAGATTGACGATCGATTCGAGTTTTCTTTGGTCGACAACAACAGGATGAAGTTTGGTCCCATCAACTTCCAGCGGGGGATCCGTACGATGGGCAG
Source organism: Cyclobacteriaceae bacterium (assembly GCA_036563875.1). Classification (GTDB taxonomy): domain Bacteria; phylum Bacteroidota; class Bacteroidia; order Cytophagales; family Cyclobacteriaceae; genus ZC4RG29. The sequence continues at coordinate 29,217 of DATCLO010000120.1, read as the reverse complement.
ATTGGGACTTCCCGCCGAGCAGCTCGTCGCCATAGGCAAGATGTACGGACGCCTGTGGAACGTCGACGAGATCGTCGTGATGGAACGATTATTTCATTATCAAAGGTCCAGACGCGATTCCTATTTACTTAAGCAATCCGGTAAACTCCTCCTCCGCAAGCTGAACCCCGCCTAAAGCACAGGTTGCGCCAGCAACCCTTTCCGCCTATATTAGCTCGCAGTACATTGACAAACATAGCACTGCGCTTCCCTCATGGCACACCCCAACATCAACACATCAACACATCAGCACCTCAGTACATTCCTCGACGTTGAACTGCTCCCAGTCGCCCCGCTCCGCGCCGGCGCTTTATCGTGTCTCTACGAACGTGGCAATCTCCGCCGTATCACCTTGGGTGACGCTGAAGTATTTACGATGCTCTACAGTGCGTTGCGCGATGAGAACTGGACAACGTTTCCTTACGACATCCTCGACGAGAAGATAGAGCAGTTCGAAGGTGGATTCAGGATCAGATATGTCGCCGAGTACAGCCACAAAGGAAAACATGTTTACACGGCTGATTTTATCCTTGAAGGAAAATCTGACAACATGATAACCATGGAGATGCGGGGACGTGCCCTGACGTCGTTTCAAAGAAACCGAATCGGACTATGTTTGCTGCACAGCTTATGGTCGAAGGGCGCTACTGTGAATGTTATATCTGATGATGGTGCTACAACTCAGTATTCGTTTCCCGAATTGATTAGCCCCCACCAGGTAATGTTCAACATTCGCAAGCTGAACTACACACACAACGGGGTCACAGTTGAATGTGCATTTGAAGGTGACGTGTTCGAAACGGAAGATCAACGCAATTGGGGTGATGCCTCGTTCAAGACATACAGCACACCCTTATCGATTCCAATACCCGTTCAAGTCAATCCCGGTGATGCAGTATACAATAAAGTTACACTTAAGGTGACGGGTATAGGAGCATTGTCCAAGGTCAAAGGCGAAGATCAGACGTTTCTATTTCCTGCTATTGGATATGAAAAGCATTACGGAGCACCGTTGACCTCGGATGAAATCGAACAACTTAAGGGTATTCCATTCGATCACTACAGGGTTGAACTGGATTTGTCGGGTGCGGATTGGAAGAATCGTCTCGACGAAGCGGCGCACGAGGCAGCGTTGCTGGGCTCGCGATTAGGGGTTGTCGCGTTTTTTGAAACGATGGAGCCTGAGGAACTCGATGCCGTTGCTCACGTGCTGGCAGGGAAGGGGCGACTGATTTCACACGTGCTTCCTCTGGCTACCGGATATCGCGCAACACCACGACGTTTGCAGGAATCATTTTACTCTTTGCTTAAAGGCCTGTCACCGGATGTTCTGATTGGCTTCGGCGCCAATACTTACTTCACTGAGGTTAACAGAGAAAGACCGGTGGACGACCTTTACGATTTTGTATGCTTCCCGTTTTTTCCACAGGCCCATGCGTCTGATACGCGGACCATTATCGGAAATCTTCAGACCGGTCCGGACGTTCTCGCCACCATTCGCAGCTTTACTAACAAACCTGTTTTCGTCTCGCCGCTCACCCTGGCTCCACGAGGTGACGACGTAGATCCGCGTCAGCATAGCCGTTTTGCTTCTGAATGGATTCTGCTTTGTATCGCGTCGCTGGGAGGCGCGGCAAGGATTACACTTGAGAAAGCTTCAGGACCACGCGGTCTGCTGCCGGATGGAAAACCATCGCCATTGTTTGAGGCGTTGGCGAAGTTGCGGGCGATAGGAGTTGAAAGGATGGTACGGCATGCTGATGGCAGCGCGTCGTTTGTGGGGACGAAAGGAGAGCTGAAGATTTTTGAATAGTGATTTTTGACTTGCGATTGACAACCCAAATGATTTAGGAGGGAGAACCAAAATCGAAAATCACTAATCAAAAATCGCTAATCCCTCGTTCCTCGCGATCCGGCAGGGACTCGAACCCCGAACCGTCAGCTTAGAAGGCTGATGCTCTATCCAGTTGAGCTACCGGACCGTATATTTTCAATTGCCGTGGCTCCGATACATCGCGAGCAGCATCTTGGACACTGCTTCGTAACGTTCGTAATATGCCTGCGCTTCCGCCAGCGGGACGTGTCCCAGCTGACTCGCTACCTCGAGGATGGCTACACACTCAAACACTGCGCTCCGGGCAAGGGTCAGACAATGCCGCTTCTCGGCAGCCGTCATCCGGGCCGTTGCGTCGGAGAGGTTCAGCAGGATTCCCATGCTGGCGCGCCGCCATTGCTCCTTCACGTAAGGATCCAGCGCACTGTTGGAGTATATCGTCTTCAGGGAGTCGACCACCAGGGTCTTGGCCATCTGGTAGACCTCCAACTTTTCGAAATCAAACATGTCAAATTCGTTGGGGGCAAAATCCGCCGCCCAGATTTGCGGAGAGAGGGGGATTGCTACCGCGATCCCTGATGGGAGGCGGCAACAAAAATACTGCCTCGCTCCGCTCGGGATGTCTTTTGTTCGAGTCCTTACGTGAGCCTGCGGCTCCCGACGGACTCTCACAAAATCCATCTGTCCAGCATTTTTGTTAGCGGAGAGAGGGGGATTGCGTTGCCGCGATCCCTAAAGGGGAGGGCGGTAACAATAAATGCTGCCTCGCTCCGCTCGGGATGTCTTTTGTTCGAGTCCTTACGTGAGCCTGCGGCTCCCGACGGACTCTCACAAAATCCATCTGTCCAGCATTTTTGTTAGCGGAGAGAGGGGGATTCGAACCCCCGGTACACTAAACGTGTACGACAGTTTAGCAAACTGTTGGTTTCAGCCACTCACCCACCTCTCCGGGTCGTTCTGAACTTCAAAAAGAAGTGCAAATATAACGAAATACGCCAATCATGCAGCCCCTGCGGGCTTCTTTCGCGTCACCAGCGAGCCCGTGTATGAGGCCATACCACCCACCAGCGCGCCGATCAGCGTAGTCACGATAATCAACAAGGTCTCGTTGATGTGCATGATAGCCGCCACCTTCTCCGCCAGGTCGCCTGACGACGTAATATCGATAATCAACGCCGCACTAAACCACATTGCGCCAATGCCGCAAAAGCCGGCCCAAAAGTTGGCATCCGACCGAAGGAACAACCCTCCAAACACCGCGGCAATAGCCACACTCCACCACGGCAGGAACAACTCCAGCATGTACGCCAGCAAGGCAATGACTACAACCTGGATGATAAACTTCTTCATAACTCAGTTTTCCTTCTCACGTGGATTGAGATCAGTTTCGTAAAACATGTGGGGCTGCATCTCCTCCGGCCGCTTCGGAAAAACCAGGCGATAATACCGGCCGTTCGACCACGCGTCCAGCATATCGCTGTAGTGATAGCTGCCGGGATTGCCCGACTGCCCTCCGGGATAGACGCCATACGCCTTGATCCCTGTCTTCTCCAGACTCACAATCATGCGCCAGGACGGACCATGTATGCGGCCACTTGCATTGACCGCATTGGCATGACCACCATGCTGAACATGATAACCCAAAGCCTCAATACGAGCCAGATGCCGCACGTACGTATCCTTATAGTCAGCCCAACGCACCCGTGAAAGCTCACGGTCCTCTTTCCACTTTTGAATCCGTGCCACCGACGTAGCAAACGACGTGCGCACCAGGTCTCTCAAACTCTCGCGCGTTTCAGTCGACTGAATATCATAAAACATTGAAATGCGATTCTCCTTCAGCAGCTTAACCGTGTTGTACTCTGACGGCCTTGCCAGGGAGAAAGGATGCTCAAGCATCTCATCCCAAAGCCGGGGATAAAAGTCATCCCACCACGCTTGAAAATATGATGCGCCTTCGGAATCTTTGTCGTTAAAATAATCCCATGTAGCGAGTTTGCGATACGCTTCAATGAGTGCTATGCCTTCGGGACCTTCATCGCGCAACGCGGCCGTGTCAATGGCAAGCTGACTGAGCAAGAACGGTAGCGTTTCGGCAGCATGCAGGTTGTAGTTGTCGTTCTGAAGTCGCATCATGTCCGTTACCGTGATGCCGTTCAACCTGCGCAACACATTGTTGATCCTCCGGTTGCGATAGGCTTCATATTCGGTAGCAGTTATATAATAGGGATACGTTGAATCTACTGGATACTGATTCGCCGAGCTTACAAAACCTCGTGGTGGATTCTTTTCCATGATGTTTTGCTCAAACGGAATGAATGCATTCCATCCGTTCGAGCTCTTGCTGCCATCGAGTACAAACTTCCCTTCATCCTTCCGCCGCACCGGGAATTTCCCCTGGATGCGAATGGCAATATCACCGGATACGGACGCAAACACAAAATTTTGCGCGGGCGATGCATAGTGATCCAACGCCTCCATGAAGTCGTTAAAATTTTTCGCGCGGTTGAGCTTGTAAAATGTAGTCGCCTCTTTGGAGGGATCATGCGCAATCCATCGGAATGCGTAATCACTTAAGCCCTCTTCGCCCTTGAAATTCCTGTCGTATGGCACGGGTCCCCAATGCGTATAAATGACCGTGTCGTATACTGTAGCACCACCACGAACTACGATCTCTTCAACTTTCTTTTCAGCCGGTTTCCATTCACCGTCGAGAAGGTAACGATCACGATTTACATCCTGATAGGTAATCTTGTACCAGTCGACAAGGTCGCGTTGCGCATTTGTTACACCCCAAGCAATGGAGTCGTTAAAGCCAATGATGACACCCGGTGAACCCGGAATCGAAACGCCCATGACATTGACACCGGGACCGTTCAGATGTACTGCGAACCATATCGACGGCAATGAAGTATCCAGGTGGGGATCGTTGCAGAGAATCGGCGCACCTGTCGCGGTCCGACTTCCACTTACCGCCCAGTTATTGCTGCCGAGATCGGGATTCGACTTTGGTGCGGCATTGATGCCAACCAGCCCCTTCGCAATCTCTCGGGAGTCAGTGGCCAGATTCTCTGCACCGAAATTCCAGCCACCGGGGTTGTTAACAATCGGGTCAATGTCGCAGTCAGGATCGGGATAAAGCAGATCCACCATCTCCTTCCCGAAAAGCTTCAGGGCGTTGGTCATTTCAACATCCTTGTCACCCATGTTCAGAGTCTGCGCCATACTCTTGAGCAGCAGGCCGCACTTGAGCACTGACCAAGGTTCGGGCTCGTAATCCATGAGCTTGTATTCCAGGGGGAGATCCTTATATCGCAACGAGGCGATGTAGCGGTTGATGCCGTCGGTATACCTTTCCAGCATGCGCTTTTGCACCGGATCCTGGATCATCATTTCGGCGGCATTTTGTGCAGCGAAAGGTAAGCCCAGGCGGCGCTGCCGGCGGTCGTACTCAACAAATGCGTTGTCAGGACCCGGACCCAGGATGGAGGAGAGGCGTCCCGCTGCTGCCATGACCTGAAACTCCATCTGCCAGAGCCGGTGTTGGGCCGTCACGAACCCCTGTGCGATATACAGGTCTTCCTCGTCGGTGGCGAAGATGTGAGGGATCAGAAGGCTGTCGTACTGAACGATCACCTTTTGCTTAAGGCCATTCACCCTAAGGTCCTCGGGACCAATATGATTATTTGGCTCGCAATTCTGCCAGAAGCCGCTCAGGGGATCGAGGAATTTGCCCAGAGGAGGAATCCGGGTGTAACCGACCGTCCAGCTCCGGTCGAGAAACAGGATCAAAGCAAGCGTGCCAAACAGCGACAGGAAAAACTTCATGAGCTGACGGTACAAGCGTTAAAGGTCAATGTTTAAACCTTAAGTCGCAATAAACCCGACTCACAATTTGGCGATAGTTAACGATCAAATGGCCAATTACTGGATCAAAATAATCCGTCATTTTGACGTTTTTCCCTAAACTTGGGCGGAGATCAACCCTTGGCTCAGAAACGCAAAATTCCCGGCGACATCAAGCGGCGGCTGGCCGACCTGAAAGCTATTTTTTTGGAGGTCGATGGCGTGCTTACGAACGGGAAACTCATTTATGACCTTAACGGTACGGAATACAAACAATTTCACTTTCGCGACGCTGCGGCAGTACCACCGCTCCAACAGGCCGGCATTGTAGTGGGCGTAGTTTCCGCCCGGGAATCCGGTATCGTCACCAAGTGGTGCGCGGATTTGAGAATGGAGTTTTGTCACCAGGGAATCCTCGACAAGGCTTCAACTGTCACTAAACTGGCAGCCCATTACCGTCTCAAACTGAAGGAGATAGCCTTCATTGGCTCAGATTTTAGTGATGTGCCGGTTTTCGAGATGGTGGGACTGGCAGTAACTACGTCCGACGCGCCCGAGAATGTCAGGCGGGAATGTGATCTGGTCACGCGGGCGAAAGGCGGAAGTGGTGCCTTTCGCGAATTGGCTGATCTCGTACTTCAAAAGAGAAATTCCTGATCCTGACTTTCGTGGCGTGTCGGGAGATACACGTAAAACACGGTGCCTTCCCCCGGCTTGCTTGATGATGAGATGTGCCCCCTATGATTTTGGACAATGCGCCGGCACAGAGCGAGACCGATTCCCGTTCCGGGGTACTGATGCGGACTGTGTAAGCGGCGGAAGATATCGTAGATCTGTGGTGCATACTGCTTCTCAAACCCGATGCCGTTATCGGCGAATCGGAGCTGGACGTATTCAGGCTCAGTGAGGTAATCGGGCAGCTCGGCAACATCGGAGCGCTGAACAATAGTTGCGTCTACCTTGATCTCCGGTACCCGATCGTTGTATTTTATTGCGTTGCTGATGACGTGCACCATAAGCTGCACCATTTGATGAAAGTCGCCATCAATGATGGGCAGCTTGCTGCTGATTAAATTTGCGTGGGTTTCTTCAATCAGGGGCTGCAGTTGAGCTTTTGCCCTTTGAAATGCCTGGTTCAAATCGGTAGGCACGTGGGTGCCGGTGATACGCGCCAGCGTTGTGTACTCCATAATAGCCCGAAGCAATGCAGACATTCGCGCAGCCGAGATGTCAATTTTTTCGAGCGTCATGAGCACCTTGTCACGATTATCGATGTTGTGCCGCGCCACCTCGCCGAACGTTCTGATCTTTCGCAGCGGTTCCTGGAGATCGTGCGATGCGATATAGGTAATCTGCTCAAGCTCGCGGTTACGTGCTTCCAGATCCGCGGCATAGTTCCGCAATTTGTCTTCCGCGCGCTTCTTCACTGTGAGATCGCGGGTAATCTTCATGAATCCTATATGCTTCCCGTCGCTGTCGTGCAGTGCGGTGATCACGACGTTACCCCAGAATCGAGACTTGTCTCTTCTGACCCTCCATCCTTCGTGGACTGCTCGGCCATTCTCCCGTGCTTCACGCAGTAGCGACTCGGGGAGTCCTTCTTGCTGATCGCGTGGAGTATAGAAAATGCTGAAATGCTGCCCGACGATGTCCTGAGCAAAACCCTTTATCGATTGGATTCCGATGTTCCAGTTGCGGATGTATCCAGTCTCATCAAGAATAACGAATGCGTAGTCCTTTACTTCAGCGATGATCCTGTTAAACCCTTCTTCGTTTGCCAGTATCCCGTTTGTTCCGTCTTTTCGATTGCGTATGGCATCTCTGCTTTGCTGAGCTACCTCACTTTTAGTTTTCTTAATCACTCTTCAATTGGTTTTTCCAGGGTGAGGTGTTGCACGCGGTTCTGGGGGCGTTGTAAACAAAGTAAAAGGAAAAGTACCAGGAGTTCGTCTGTTTATCACCTCATGCGTCCTGCGTACCGACTCTGTCAGGGATCTTAGGTCCGGCCTATTCCCTTACCTGTGGTGGGATTGATGCGAAATTGCAAATGGTCGGTAATTCGGTCTCTGTATGTAAAGGTAACAAAAAAAACGAGGAGTACAAGTTATTGCTTAGTAGCCTGTCGAATACATCAGCCACTTAGCTATACGGTGCGGATTAGGCTCTACAACGACCATGAAGCAGACCTACGGTCGCTTCATGGTGTTAATGTCTGTCTACGACAATGGTTGAGGGGGAGGATCACCTGCTGGTTTACTTCGATCTTCCGGCAATGGAACAAACTCGCGATTGTCATTAGGTGGAAGTTTGATGCGCCCTGCTTTCCAGTCTGCTTTGGCTTGTTCGATGCGTTCTTTTCGTGACGAGACGAAGTTCCACCAAATGAATCGTTCACCAAGTGGATCACCTCCGAGAAGCATGACGATAGCTTCGCCGTCTTTGGCTGTAATCTTTGGTTCGGCTTGTGAGTTGAAGACGATCATTTGTCCGCGATTGTACGTACGGCCTAATACTTCAACGCTGCCTCGCGCGACATAGGCTGCACGTTCTGGATAGCCCGATGGTATTGTTGTGCTGGTGCCGTCTTGCAGCACCATATGCACATAAAAGAGGGGAGAGTGAATCTTCACATCGTTCTTTAGTCCGAAGGCACTGCCCGCAATCATCCGCATCCATACACCCTTGTCGGTATAAACTGGCAAGACCTCCGGTTTGTAGTTGTTGAACTCAGGGTCTGACTCCTCAGCTTTTTCAGGTAACGCTACCCATGTCTGAATCATCTCGAGTGTGTTGCCTGCAAGCATGGCGAGGTCTTCGAAGCGTTCGGAATGCGCGATGCCTTTACCGGCTGTCATCCAGTTTACCTCACCAGGTCGAATTGTTTGTTCAACGCCGAGGCTGTCTCGGTGCGTGACCTGTCCGCTAAAGAGATAACTCACAGTGGAGAGCCCAATGTGAGGATGTGGAAGTACGTCCATTGCCGGGGCGTGCACAGGGTCGATGGTAACAGGACCTGCATGATCCATGAAGATAAAAGGACCAACCATCCTCTTTGCTCTGAACGGAAGTATTCTCCTTACTTCCATCTCCGCCGAGATGGCCGCGCGGCGTGCTTCAATAATGAGATCGATCATTCAGAAAGGTACGGAGAATTATGATTTTCACCACAGAGACACAGGGGGACACGTCGATACACAGAACGCGCACCGCTTTACTCCCGACTGTACGTTCCCATGAGCTCTCCCTTGGCAAGGATGTGTCCCTTCATTGCTTCTTCAACCGCGTGTTTTGTTGACGAAGCGTCAAGACCGAGCAGAGTATCGAGAGCGTATACTTTGAAAAAATACCGGTGCGTTCCTGGTGGAGGACAGGGACCGCTATAACGTTCGCGTCCGCTGTCGTTCATGCCCTGCGTGCCCGGCACGCTGTTCTCCAGGATTTCAGTTACAGGAGGAATGTCCCAAACAACCCAATGATCCCACGTACCACCCGGAGCATCGGGATCATCTACAATCAGAACCAGGCTCTTCGCATTGGTAGGGGTACCCTCGATTGTCAACGGAGGATTTACGTTATCCCCGTCGCAGGTGTATTTTCTGGGGATTCTGCCGCGCTGATTGAATGCCGTGCTGGTTATCGTCAATTTAGCAGCCATCTCAGCGATCTTTTGTTTCCGGATCCGGTATACAAATATCGCGATCCAACCAGATTTCAAACCTGAGGATTATCAGGAAAATGGGCTGTCCAACCTCATTCCCCGATAGGTCTGTCATTCTGTTACTTGCATTCAAATAGCCCCTGATTATGAAACCGCTAATTGTTTACTTTTCCCATGGTGGCAACAACGAACTGCTCGCCTACCGCCTACAGAAGGAGTTCAGTTGCGACATTTTTGAAGTGGAACCCGAAGGAAAGCGTACAGGGTTTTCCATCTTCCTCGACATTATTTTGGGACGTACGCCTCGCATTAAACCATGTAACGTTACTCTTGCCGCATATGATCTGCTCATATTCGTCGCGCCTATCTGGTCGGGAAAGATTGCAGCTCCCTTGAGATCCTTCATCGTACAGTACCGCAATCAGATTTCCAACTACGCATTCATCTCGCTTTGTGGTGGCGGATTGAGCACTCAAGCCGAGAAGGTTCGGAAGGAACTGTCGACACTCATCGGTCGTGACCCGTTAACAACAAGAGAGCTCTGGGTTCTTGAACTTCCCAAGCCACATCTGAAAGCCAATCCAGGAAAGATTTCAGGATACCGCGTCACGCCAGAAGATGTCAACTACTTTGTGCCCGACATCCATCTGTTCATTGAGGAGGTCACGGCAGATGTTGCTGCTACTCATTAGCGACGAATTTGTATCCCTTACATTTTTCTTTGTTCGGATTTTGCCGTAACCTAGTGTAGGACACACAGCCTACGCTATGACAAAGACTCGACTTCTGACGCTCACTGTCCTTATTGGAGGATGTATCGCAGCTGCATTGCCGGTTGAAACAGATTCCCACAATGAGCACTCCGACGATTCCAGCAGTGCAATCATCGTCGTGCCTGCAACTGACTTCCTCTACGATCTGCCCCATGGAAACACAATGACTGACGCTCAGGGCGCAGGTGTATCCTGGCTATTCAACAACACAGGCATCGTATTGAAGTCGCTGAGCAACATGATCACTCGGGTTAATGTGCCGGAGGGAGGGCGATACCATCTGTTCGTCCGGAGCGTGGGCAGTAGTCAAAGTTCATTCCGCGTTGCGATTAATGATAAAGTGACTGATGTCGAATTCGGTCAGGACAGCGTCATGTGGAAAAGGGGAGGAGTGTTCGAGCTAACCGAAGGTGTGGCCGCTGTTAAGATCACCCGCATAAGACGTGGATCGATATTCGATGTTATCGTCTTGTCTCGTGACAGTACGCTTTCGGAAGAGGATATCATACCGCTCGAACTGCATCCCGATGTCAGGTTGATTCAGTCGTATGAAATCCCACCCGCCGGTGCGGTAAAATTTGGAGATGTGAACGGTGATGGAAAAACGGACTTCACGGTGCTGGAACGTGACTTCTCCGCGCATGTATTCGACAATTCCGGAAAACTACTTTGGTCGTGGAAGGCGCCGGAGGCATACGCAAGAGAGCGCTCTGGTTTTGAAGCTCCGGGTGTGATGTGGGACTTTGATAGTGACGGCAAAGCTGAGGTGGTGCATTGGCGCTTTATGGACGATGCGGAGTGGCTTGTAATCGCAGATGGGCAGTCTGGGAAAGTTCGTTACAAAGCACCATGGCCCACGCAACCGCTTCCGCATGTGTACAACAATTTTCGCCTTGCCATAGGAAAGTTAACAAGTGGACGTCCGAATGAAATCATTGTCTTCACGGACATGGGTGGCACAATCAACGTTAGTGCATATTCACCTTCGCTGAAGCAACTCTGGCAACACACGGAACGACGCGCAAAAGATCATCTTGGCCACTATGTTTATCCCGTTGACGTTGACGGAGATGGCATTGATGAAGTTCTTGCCGGACCAATGCTGCTTGAAGCATCAGGACGTGTCATATGGAATCGCTACGATTTGTTCTTCGACAATCATGATCATCCCGACAACTACAAATTTTCCGATATCGATCACGATGGTGACCTTGACATCATTTCAGCGCACAGCGAAACTGGAGTGTTTGTATTCGATGGAATGACGGGTAATATTCTCTGGCAGGAAACGGCGGAACACAGTCAGCAGGTCGAGGTGGGCGATTTTCTTGACGGAGTTGACGGTCCGCAAGTAGTTATTGGAGCTCGCACGTATGGTAACCGACAGGCAGGCGAGCCTTACTTGTCCAGTCAACTATTCTGGTTCGACAATAAGGGTCGGCGAATAAGTCGCTGGCCAGGCAAGCCTTTAAACGGCAATCCGGATTTCGTTAAGGGCAATTGGAAGGGCGACGGACACGATGAACTGTTCTGGTTCAAATTCCGCATCAATGCAAAAGGCGAAGGAGAGTTTTTCTTTCCGGATCCTGCTTATCACATGTTCGACTTTACAGGTCGCGGCGCGGAAGAAGTCGTTACCCTAAGCCAGGGGAAATTGGCCGTGTATGGATCTGCCAGTGCGAAATACTCCGGCAGGGATTCGAAGCGCGATCCGTTGTATCTGAAAAGCAAGGTTGTGAATCACACACATTATTGACATAACCGCGTCCCTGAGATGTCAATCCGAAATCTGTTCATCCTGGCTGCATTTGGTGCAACAGGATTGGCCACTATCATGTGTGAAAAAGATGACACGAGTCGCGTGACGCATCCCTCGGGATTGCAGTTCGCTGGCTCCGAGTCGTGCTTTGCTTGCCACGCCGATATTTCAGCGCGGCACCGGGAGACACCCCACTTCCTCACTTCCCAGGAGGGGAGTGACTTGAGTGTGAAGGGCAGCTTCGATTCTGGCAGGAATGTTGTCCGGCTCAACGACCGACTGCGCATTGTGATGGATAAGACGGGAGGGCGATTGTTTCAGCGGGGCATTGTGGCAGACAGCACTGTTGAGAGAAGGCCATTCGACATTACCATCGGATCGGGAAGACACGGGCAAAGCTACCTCTACTGGCATGAAAATTCGCTGTATCAGCTGCCGGCTTCGTACTATGCACCAGATTCGGTATGGACCAACAGCCCCGGATTTCCTGTTGATCAGATTGTATTCAATCGCCCTATAACTTCGCGATGCCTGGAGTGCCACAGCACTTTCTTCAAGCAGGGTAGGGCGATTCAGCAGATAGAAACATTTGATCCAAAGCAAGTGTTGCTGGGTGTGGATTGTGAACGTTGCCATGGCCCCGCTGCAAACCATGTCGCTTTTCATACCGAGAATCCTGATGCTACGGAAGCCAGATATGTCGTCAATCCCGCACAACTTATCCGCGACCGACGTCTTGACAACTGTGCGCTCTGCCACTCCGGGATCAGGAACAATTTCATGCCGTCGTTTACATACATGGTAGGCGACCGCCTCGAGGATTTTTCCACACCTGCGTACGAAGCAGATAGCGCGGCAACGTTGGATGTCCACGGCAATCAGTTCGGATTGCTCACGCTGAGCAAATGTTTCCGCATGAGCGAGCTGGATTGTTCAACATGCCACGATGTACACAGCAGAGAGACGGGCAATCTAAAGCTGTTCTCAACCCGTTGCATGAATTGCCATAAACCGGGAACGGAACACTTTTGCAAACAGGAGCCGATGCCCGGCCTGGCGCTTGAAGAGAATTGCATCGATTGCCACATGCCGAAGCTTCCTTCACGACAGGTGTTTATCCAATCTGGGGATCACGCAACCCGAACGCCATTCTTTGTTCGCACTCACCTGGTCGGAACGTACAAAGCCCAAATCCAGCAGTTCTTGGACCGGTTGCACCCTATGTGACCCTATGTGTTTCTGTATGTTCTATGTGGTTCCATGTAGTCTCAATTTCTTACCTTTCAATCGTGAAACCAGTCAAAATCGAAGGAAGCAAGAAACTATCATCCTACATCGAGCCGATGAAGGCACAGTTGTCGGATCGCCCGGCATTTGATAGTCAGGATTGGCTTTTCGAAATAAAGTGGGACGGGTATCGCGCAATAGCGGAAACACGTCCCGACGGGAACCGATTGTATTCGCGTAACGGGCTTACGTTCGATAAAGCCTATCCAAAGGTTTTTGAAGCTCTTAAGAAAATAAAGAAACGCGCAATCATTGACGGTGAGATTGTAGCATTCGATGATGAGGGACGTCCAAGTTTTCAAAAGTTGCAGAACTACCGAAGCAACAGCAACGTGCCGATTCAATATTATGTATTCGACATTCTGGAACTGGACGGTAAGTCGCTTACCAATTTGCCATTGGTCGAGCGAAAGAAAAAGCTCCAGAAATTGTTGCCAGAATCCAACATTATCCGCTACTGCGATCATGTAGACGGTGAGGGAAAGATATTCTTCCAGGAGATGCAGAAACTCGATCTGGAGGGAATGATCGCTAAGAAAAAGGATAGCCGTTACTATCCGGGGAAACGCAGCGCCGACTGGCTTAAGATCAAAAACATCCATACCCAGGAAGCGGTCATTGTAGGCTTTACGGATCCGAAGGGGTCACGAAAGCATTTCGGATCACTGTTGTTAGCCGTACACGACAAGGGGAAACTTGTTTCCATTGGAAACGTCGGTACAGGGTTTAACACGAAAACCCTCGCCGAGATTTACAAGAAGCTCGTGCCCCTCAAGCGCAAGACTTCTCCGCTGGATATACCCATCAAAGAAACACCCGACATCACGTGGGTAGACCCTGTGTTGGTGTGTAACGTCAAGTATTCCGAAATCACAGAAGACGGCATCGTGAGGCACCCGGTTTTTCAGGGATTGCGCGTTGATAAGTCGGCAGAGGAAGTGACGCGCGAGTTCTGACGCGAAGATGCAGATGCAGTAGTGAAACTATTGAAGGAACTTGTTCACCCAGTCAATGAAATGCTTCATATTTGGCGCATCGGTATGTCCTCCGTCATGCTGTCTCCAGGCGAGTTTGCCTTCCAACAAACCTACGTTGACGGGCGGCATCTTTTCTGCCTTGTAGTCGTTCGACACACCCAGATCGCGTTCTCCTAACAACTTATAAACTGCACCGGCGGCAATGGCGGCCATGTAACTTCCCTGGTGGTCCAACCAGTGCGCATCTCCTGCTTCGGGAACGCCGTAGCTGATGAATGTGAGTCGCGGTGCGCACAGTGCAATAAGATGGTGTGAGTCGACAGGAAGCTTGCTGGCATTCATCTCACCGAACTTGCCTGCGGACGCTCCATACTTTAAGTAGTTGCCTGCCATCCAATGGTATTCACCCGGGCCGGTAAGGTTCTCAACGCCTTCACCAAAAACACGACGGTGAAGTGTGGCGCCTCCTTTGCCGGAAGAGCCAATGAGCCCGAATGCAAAGCGCTCATCAAAGGCGAGCGTCACAAGTGCTGCCTTTCCGTAGCGCGATACGCCCTCGATACCCACCTGTTTCGCATTGACGGTGGAATCGGTTTCCAGGTAATCCAGAGCTCTCGATGCGCCCCAAGCCCACGCGCGAAGTGAACCCCAATCTTCCGGCTTGCGTGGTTGTCCTTTGTTTACGAGTCCGATAATGCCACGTGTGAGCCCGGCGCCGTTGTCAGCCTGAATCGAAGAAGGATCAAGCATCGCATAGCCCCATCCTGCATTGATGAGCTCCTGTTGGCGTGATAGTTCTCCGGAGGGTGACTGAAACCCAAAGGGACTATAACCCTCAGGACGCACAAAAGGACTGTATGCGGGATACTTGTCGAGTATCGCTTTAATCTCCGGATCGCGCGAAAGGAGTTCACGCATGGCAGCGTTTAGTTTTTCGAAGTCTTCGCGATTGGGCTGTACAGGCGCGGGCAGTGCGGCAGGTCCGAACATGATGAGTACCGGAACCGGGCCTTTCGCATCTGCGGGAGTAACCAATGTCATGGAGATGTTGACTTCAATGTGAGGGTAAGAGCTGTTGTCGACTTTTCCCACCAGCTTGCGTGCGATGACCGGTCGTCGGCCCATGAACTCGCGCTCATAAATCTGAACCCCCCATTTCACGTCCGGGACATTGTCAGGCACACGACCATAAACCTCTCGCTCAAAGGCTTCAATAATTTCGGGACGCCTGTTCTTCCACCACATGTCCGGTGTCTTCACTTTCTTCCCGTTCTTCAACGTGAGGATGTCGGGCAACTCCGGCCAGGGGTCCGCCTTAGCAGGATCGTAGTTCGGCGAGTTGGGGCCATTAGGATTGTAACCCGGCCGCAACGCCGTAATGCCGAGTTGGTCCATCATGTTCTTATGATCTTCAGCAGTGGTGAACGTTACAGGAGGGGGGAGGGTGCTCCGGTCCTGGGCCGTGGCTGTAACAGACAAGGCCAGCAGCAGTATAAACAATCGGCTCATAAGGATTTGTTATTGAATTAACGATCAATTCCCATCACAAATCAAACCCAACGTATAACTCCGAAAGTTATTTCTTTTTTAGCGTGATCGGGAATGTCTTTGGTACCGTCTGAATATCGAATGCAGCCGCTAAAATTGTTGCATAACTGTTGCGTACAATCGTGTTCCTGCTATTTAAAGAACTCGTCTTCCTTGATTTCCATGTGCCCCTCAACCCCTGACCGCTTTTCCAAGCGCCTCCCAGTCAAAGCCCGTCTCCACGCGCCGATGTCTCAACGCTGGAATTTGCGTCGTGATCAACAATGTAGTCCCTTCAACATCAGCCCGATGATATTGTGGGGTGTGCTGTTTTACTGCTTTGAACAACGTGAATTGCGCTTCCGGAAAATGTTCCTGCACCGAGGCTTTCAGCGTGTTGATGTTATTCATTCCGTAAAAGAGAACGAGCTCAGGCTTGCAGGTTCTTATCTTCGAAAGTATTCGCTGGATTCGCGGAGGATACACGCGCTCTTCATACGTCGTTCGTGACCGTATGAATTCCAATCCGGGAAGTTGCAACCAACTGTAATACCAACCGTGATGATGCGCAGCGGGTAGGGGAAATAATTTGAGTATCGCTTCATTTCGCGCTGTTGTCGAAGCAAAGGCGTGCTTTTGATAGTCTATGAAATTCGGTTGTGGTTCGCCCCTAAACGCATACTCAAAGGCGGTGAGATTTTTCCAGATCGTATGAGGTGCGGCATGGTCACCGAAGCGATAGTCGTAAAGTGTGCGATATGCTTTTGCTTTGGGTCCCTCCCAACGGAGGAGAACCTTGCCATAGAGATCCCGTATGTCACACAGCTCGCTGTCTCCGGATTGGGGATGATGGGCCTTAAAATAGTTTATTCGCTCCGCTACATCCTCAGGCGTTTCGCCGCCGCCTTCGTCGTACGCGACGAACCAGAATCGCGCCTGCCACGATCCGTATCCATAAAAGTTTTCGATCCAGTGACGAAGTGCCTCTTGCACGATAAGCATAGGGTGAAAGATAGCAAGAATGATTGAATGATAGCGTCATTGAGCGACGATCACCGGAGCGGGTTTTCCTATTGAAGTTGATCTCAGGTAATTGTCATCCGGATAATAAATAAAGAGGCAGGTTCCTCCGGCGACAGTCCCGATCAGTTCTCGATGGATCTCGTACGGAATTGCGGGACAGCCCAGGCTGCGACCGAGTCTGCCGGTCTTCCGAATAAATGATTCGCTGACGTAATCCGCGCCATGCATTACAATCGCACGTGCTTCGGCTTTGTCGTTGATGCCTTTCTCTGCGCCGTAAAGTTTTAGCGACAATCCGTGCTTGCCGCTGTACGTATCGCCGGTAACGAAGAACCCGAGGCTGCTTTGATAAGAATTCATCCTGTTGGAGAAACGCGTGGCGTACAACTCACCGCTGTTTCTGCCGTGCGCTACATAGGAATAGTAGCGGATCTCGCGTGTTTTCAAATCAATAACCCATAGCCTTCTTTGGCTGGATGGCTTACGGAAGTCGACAATTGTGATGATTTGTTTGTCCGAAAGCAGGTCCTGACGTTTCAGTTTGTCATATCCTATGAGCGCGCGTTGCAGCAATTCGGGGTCGGGTGTTTCTGTGTAATTGGACGCAAGCGAGCGATAGAGGGATACTGCTGTAGATGCCGTTGAGTCGACAGGAATGGCCCGAACATGCGCCGGGAAGGTCAGAATTGCAACAAAAAGTACAGCCACGACCCACCGCGGCAAGGAAAGGCATTGCATAGCACAGGTTTCTGACAAGACAATTCAAAGCAACCAAAAAGTTCCGAATTGTGCCATCACCCGGGCTTTTTTTCGCTCATAACCGGTGTTGCCTGATAAAATTGATTGAGTAGTTCCTTATCGCGGCCGTAAACGTCGTTATAAATTTTTAGCGACTCACCATCGTATTCAGCTGTGAAATACCTTATGTGGATTGGGAGCGGCTGGTCCAGATCAATCCGACGCATGGTTTTCGTGTCGAGGTATTTAGAGATTTGGCTCGGCGAGTATTTCGTATAATGGCCGGCGAGGTAAAGAGCGAACTCGATTGCCTTCTCCATTCGTATGCATCCATGGCTCCGTGCACGGTTTTCATACCTGAAAAGACCCTTCGCGTTGGTGTCGTGAAGGTAGACGGAGTAGGGGTTATCAAATTGAAATTTTACAACGCCAAGCGCGTTGTCAACTCCCTCGCGTTGCCTTAGCGACACTGGGAAATAGTTTCGATTGTAGGTGTGCCAGGGTAATGTGTCGTAGCGGAGTATGTTTCCTTTTTGATCGAGGACTTCCAGGTTGTTAAGCGGAATGAACGAAATATTCTTCTTGATCGCCGGCAGGTACTCACCGACGGCTATGCTGCGGGGTACATGCCAGTAGGGATACACAGTGAAGCACTCAATAGCACTGCTGAATGTCGGCGTTTGATTACGCGGAGTTCCTACTATCGCCTTCGATCGGATTACTTCTTCGCCGTTCCCGATGACGGTTACTTCAAATGCAGGAATATTGACCCACACGTAATCCGGACCCAGTTTGCTGTCTTCCCACCGCCATCGCTCAAGGTTGATCTCAAGGGTCTTGATTGCCTGCTGTGCAGGAATGGAATAAGAAGCTGCATCGAGGGTATCATAAATCAATGCTAGTGCCGACCGAAGAGATTTGTAACCTTCATATTGGGGTTCGCGCGAAGCGAGATAGGTCCGTATATCGTCTGCGGTCTTTAATGCGATATCACCTTGCAACAGTGCGGAGTCAATGGCAATGGGTTTCAGTCTGCCTTTGTTGACATGCGAGCTTAGCCTGAACAGAGCGTCCGTGAGCAGGGCATCCAGTTTGAAGCGCGATTCGCAATCTGAGTTTTCGAGGATATCGTTGATTTCGGCAATGTGATAATCTTGTGGCACCAACCCATACAAGCGCACCGATTGAATCACGGCCGTCATGGCATCAGGATGAGAACCGGCCGGATTATGCCAGTACATGGCAAAGTTGCGCGACTTGTAAAAGTCGTATACTACGGGATTCAGATTCCGATACACTTCTGCTGAAGCGCCGGCGGGCATGTGAAAGCACGTGTCAGTGGCAGTGACAAATTGTTCAGGTTGCGAATTGTCGGTGTTAGATTGTCGGGCGGTTTTACAGGACGAAAGTAACCCTGGTATACCTGCCAATGTCAGCAGAACGAAAAACGTGAAAATATGGCTGAAATACCTGTTCATGTACTCCTTAATAATTATACGCAATTGCCAGGCCAGCGAATATGACGACTGGCAGGCAGCCCTATGACTCATATCATATTATCCATCGATTCCTTACCTTCGGTTTTTTAAGACAAGCTTTAATGATAGTTCACCTGATCGACGGCACTTACGAGCTATTTCGACACTTCTATGGACAGCGGACCTTCAACAAGGGAAAGGACAAGCGCTATGGAGCTGTCACGGGAGTATTGGGGAGTATATTGCAAATGATTGATGAAGGGGCGACACACATTGGTGTGGCTACCGATCACGTCATCGAGTCTTTTCGAAACGACTTGTGGCCGGACTACAAAACAAGTGAAGGGATGGATCCCGCCTTGCTCGCACAATTTCGTCCCCTCGAAGAAGCGCTGGACGCTATGGGAGTAGCCGTGTGGCCTATGGTGGAATTGGAAGCAGACGATGGCCTCGCTTCTGCTGCGAAGCTAGCGTCCGAAAATAAGCAGGTTCAAAAGGTCTGCATCTGGACACCCGATAAAGACCTGGCGCAATGCGTTACTCGCGATAGAGTAGTCCAGATCGATCGCAGATCAAAAGTCATTCGCGACGAAGAAGGAGTACGACGAAAGTTTGGGGTAGACCCAGATCGTATTCCGGATTTTCTTGCGCTTGTGGGCGACAGTGCTGACGGCTACCCCGGTATTCCCGGGATAGGAAAGGTGAGCGCTGCACGCCTTGTAAATGAGTACGGCGCCATTGAATCATTCCCTGATAGCGTGCTCGGGGATAAGCGCGACCTGGCATTGTTGTTCAAGAACCTGGCTACCTTGCGAACCGACGCGAAGCTTTTTAAAGACATCGACACACTGCGCTGGCGCGGACCCAAACCAGAGTTCGAGGCGTTTACCACCAAGGCCGGTGACGCGCGTTTGCTGGAGCGTGCCAATGCTCTCTATGAACGAATGGAAAGTTCACGGTAGCGACGATGACCGAGTCCTAATGATCGTGCGCGGCCATTGGGTCGCCACCTTGCTTCAGCACAAATTCGGAATACAGAAGATATGCACCGGAGATGGCGATAGTATCGCCTTCTAACAGCCCCTGCGTGATTTCGACAAAATCGAGTCCTTCCAATCCGGTCTTCACAGGCTGAGGTCGAAATGCATGCCCTCCGGTTACACGATACACGCGGGCACCGTGTTCGTCTCTGACAATGGCTTCAGGAGGTACGGCAATCGCACTGTGTGATGCATGAGTTAAGTGTACCTGCGCGAATTGTCCCGCACGAAGTGAACGGTCCGGATTTTCGATTCGCGCTCTCAGAATCGTTATCTGCGTGCCGTTCCTGAATTCGGGACTCAGAAAAATCACGGTGGCCCTTGTTGGACGCGATTGACTTTCCGTCGTGACAGAAACCGTATCGCCAATATGCACGAGGGCATCTTCCCCAGGATACAATTCCGCTTCGACCCACAATGAGCGGATGTCTTCAATCCTGAACAGGGGACTGCCCTCCGTTACGTACGTGCCTTCCGTTACGTTTACCTCATACACGACGCCGGAACGGGGAGCCTGAAATACTATTTCAGATTTAAGGTCGTTCTTGCTCAGACGATCGATTTGCGTTTCCGACAGTCCCAACAACAAAAGTTTTCTTCGTGCGGCGTCGAGAAACGACTTGTACCGTTCGGTCTTACCCAATGTTTCATACTGTTCTTTTGCCAGAAGGTATTCCTGTTGCAAGGTCAGAAGTTGTTCGCTGTACAAGGTGTACAATGGCTCGCCTTGCCTGACCTGCCGCCCGGTTTCCTTTATGAAGACCTTTTCTATCCTTCCCGCGACTCGGCTGCTGATCACGCCCGTCTTTTGTTCATCAATAGTCAGTCTTGCATTAACCACGGTAGTGCGACCCACGCGCTGCCATGTCCCCGGAGCTATCGTTACATTTGCTAGCTTGAGTTGTGTATCCGTCAGCATGATGTGATCGCTGTCGTGTTCGCCAGGTTGTCCTGATCGATTCACTGGTACAAGATCCATTCCGCATATGGGACAGCTACCGGGCTTGTCTTGTACGACATTGGGGTGCATCGGACAAGTATATGTTTCAGCGGCGTCAACGTGATGGTGCGCGCTGTCGCCGTGCGTAGCGTGGTCATTGTGCTGTGATGTGCACCCCGCAGTCAGCAACGTAACCAGGATTATTGGGCCAATGAGTTTCATGTCAATTGATGGGTTTCACAAAGCTGTCACTGTCTATTAGAAATTGAGCATTCGCTGCGATTTCGTCTGAGGTCGCAAGACCCCCGGTGATTTCAATCATGCCCTCGGACCGGACACCCGTCTGCACGACTTTCGGCTTGAATACATTGCGCTGCTGAACGAAAACGATTTGCTGTACACCAAGATCTACCACGGATTCGCGCGGTACCCATAGCGATTCCTGCATGTCGATGTGGATACGGGCAGATACAAGGCTTCCGATGCGAAGATTTTGACCAGATTCAAAGTACACACGTAATCTCGAAAAGGGCTGGCCCTGGCTCACGAATGGCTCGACGAAATCGATCGTCACGTCCTGCATCTTTCCGCCTCCAATGCTGAGTTGCGCTCGGGTGCCTCGTTGTACAGTGTAGCCAGTAGTTCCCGGCACATTGAGTTCAATTCGCAAGGCTTTTGAGTCCACAATGGTGAACAGCATTTGACCTGCGGATACATAATCACCCGCGCGCACGAGACGATCCAATGAGTTGTTCATCTCGTTATTCTGGCCATTCTTCATGTCGCCTTGCGGCAGGGATGGGGGAGTACCGACAGTCACGTAGCCGCTGTATGGGCTATAAATGCTGACGGTTGAGGTTATCCGCTGGTTCGTCGTAAGCGCATTGATCTGTGATGCAGACATGCCCAGCAACTCGAGCTTCCTGCGCGAGGCATCAATCAGTGCATTGTTCTCCGGATCATTTTCCAGGAGAAAGATCAGTTCGCGTTGAGCGGTGCTGAGTTCAGGACTGTAAATCTCCGCTACCTTCTGACCTGCCTTCACTGGTTGTAGTACGTAGGTGATGTATACCTTCTCAAGTCGGCCAGCTACGCGCGAAGGTATCGTGTGGACGCTGCGGGTATCGTAGGTTACGACTCCGTTGACGTTTACGTCCATGGGCATGGACTTGAATTCGGGTCGGATTGTTTTCACGGATGTGACGATGGTTTCGTTGGGCGACTTCAACACGCGGGAAAGCTCCGGTGTCATCGTCAGCTCCTCTCCAGGTCCGCCTTTTCTAACGAGGTCCATGCCGCACACGGGACAGGCGCCCGGTTCATTGCTGACAACAGTAGGATGCATGGGACACGTGTAGACCTCCTCTTGTGTGCTGTGGTCGTGTCTTCCACATGATGCCATTATCAGCATCAACAGGAGGATAAGCATCCCTGCGTTATTTTTCAATTTCCTCATCATAATCTGAGATCATCAGGTAATACGACTCCAATTTTGACAGATACTCCATCTGCGCCGCGTTGAGTGCTTCCCAGGCATCAACGACCGCAGGGAGTTGCTCCTGGTTTTCTTCATAAGCCACCATAACGGCCTGGTGATGCCTCCGAAGTGCCGGAATGATTCTCGATTCGTAGTTATCCAGTTCCCGCGCTGTTGCCTGTATGCGTGCTGCAAGAGCCGTTAGCCTTCCGCGCGCGTCAATCAAAATGGCCTCGCGTTCATATTTCATTGCCTCGATATCGTACCGGGCTCCTTTTATTTCTGACCGATACATTCTGGACGACCAGGGAGCAATCGGTATGGAGATCATCGCCATCGCGCTGAACGACTGAGGCATGTCACCTATGGGTTGCATGTGGTCAAAGCGTATCTTAAAATCGGGTTTAGCCTGAACGCGACGGAGTTCTTCGTTGAGTTGCATAATGCGAATGGATTCTTCAAGTTCCTTGACGTCGCTCCGGCGAGTCACCAATGTCGCGGTGTCAGCGAAAGTAGGATCGGGTTCAAATACCACGCGCGTTGTAGTATCGATCATCATTGCTTCTTCGGCAGGCAATGCCATAATGGCCTGAAGGCGATGCCGAATAGACTCGATCTCGGATTTCGTTGCACTTATCATGTTCTGTACTTCGCCGAGCCTACCTTCAGCGCGATAAATGCTGCTCAGGCTTGCCTGGTTGTAAGGATAACGGATACGGCTCAGGCGAAGCATGAGTTCCATTATTTCTTCGTTCTCCGCGAGGGTGCTTAGCTTTTTCTCATCCACGAGCCACTGGTAATACAGTGATCTTGCCTCGGCCCGCAACGCATTGTGGCGAACGGATCGCGCTTGCTTCTCTGCGTTTGAGCGGGCAGCCATGTAGCGCTTGCTGGCATTGAGTTTCGCCGGATTCGGAATTTCCTGTTCGATGCTGAACATCCACGCTCCCTTTTCATTTTCATGTTCGGTCGTTTCACCGGGGTAGGGTTTCATGAAGGTGCCGACGCCGATCATAGGCGCCATCCAGCTTCGTGCGCCCTCGGCGTATGCATCAAGTGCTCTCGCCCGACTGTCGTATACCTGAAGCGTAGGGTTATTATTCTCGACTACCGCCAGCACACTGTCAAGCGTCCAGGTTTGTGCTTGACTCTTCATCGAAGCGAAACCGAGTACTGCGGTGAGGAGTATCGTTTTAGTGTTGTACTTCATACACGTCAATTTTTCCGAATCGTTTCAACTCATATTCTTTCGTCATCAGGAAGATGAGCGGAGTAACCAACAGAATGTGCGTCGAGGATGTCAGTACTCCTCCGATCATCGGCAACACTATTGGGATCATCACGTCGCTTCCAACGCCGGTGGACCAAAGAACAGGGGTGAGGCCGAACAAGGCGACGCAAACTGTCATCAGTTTGGGACGTAACCGTTTCGCAGCACCTGCGATCACATACTCCTTTAAGTCCTCCCGCGTTATGGTTTCACTAGAATTACCTCGTGCCTGCACGAGTTGTCGTATGGCATCGTTGAGATAAATGACCATGACAACACCTGTCTCGACAGCAATGCCGAACAGGGCGATGAATCCGACCGCGACAGCTACTGATAGGTTGACACCATAGAAGTATACCATGTACGCTCCGCCGATGAGTGCAAAAGGAACCGTTACCAGACTAAAGAACGCCTCGCGAATAGATTTGAAGGCGAGATAGAGTGAGACGAATATGATCAGCAGGACGATTGGTGCAACGACCATGAGCGTGCGTTGGCCGTGAATCAGATTCTCATATTGCCCACTCCATTCGAGGAAGTACCCTTCGGGCAGAAGACCGAGGTGTTCATTCAACGCCCGCATGGCATCTTCCACCGTGCTCCCCAAGTCGCGGTCGCGTACATTGAAGAGCACGGCACCTCTCAGCAATGCATTCTCTGAAACGATCATTGGGGGACCGTTTTCCAGTCGTACGGAAGCAACAGCCGACAACGGGATGTACCCCATCGTTTCGGTTTTGATTGGAATTCTTTGAAGACGATCAATGCTGTTGCGGAAGTCCTGCGCAAGTCTTACCCCGATGGCAAAGCGCTGGCGACCTTCGACAGTCTGACCGACAGGCGAGCCGCCGATTGCCGATTCCACAATGACATTTATATCATCCACTGAGAGACCGTATCGACTTAGCGCCTCGCGATCTATGTCGATGGATAGGTATTTTCCTCCTGTGATCGGGTCGACATACAGGTCGTGAACACCTGGAACATTCGCCAACGCACTCTTCACGCGTTCGGAAACGGCAGCAATGGTGTCGAGGTCCTGACCGAAAACCTTCACCCCTACATCGGTACGGATGCCGGTGGCGAGCATGTTAATGCGATTGATAATGGGTTGCGTCCAGCCGTTGACCACACCGGGGATCTGAAGTTTTGCGTCGAGCTCGTTAATGATATCGGACTTGGTAATGCCTTCGCGCCATTCGGATTTTGGCTTCAGCATAATGATGGTCTCAATCATGCTGATGGGGGCATTGTCCGTTGCCGTGGATGCACGTCCGGCCTTGCCAAGCACTTTGTCGACTTCCGGAACCGACTTTATGATCTTGTCCTGTACCTGGAGTATACGTTTAATTTCGGTGTTCGAAACGTCAGGCAAAGTCACGGGCATAAAGAGAATCGACTGTTCGTCAAGGGGAGGCATAAATTCGGTTCCAAGGTTGAGCAGGAGCGGAACGCTGATGACGAGCGCGATGATGTTTACGCCGATCGTGGTCTTTCGCCATTTCAGACATACACGCAACACGGGCTCGTAAACCCTCTCCAGGAATCGGTTAATTGGATTCCGGTTTTCCCGAGGAAACTTTCCTTTCATAAAGAAAGAAATGATCACAGGGGCGAGCGTGACTACGAGAATGGCGTCAACCGCCATGATGAAAGTCTTCGTAAACGCCAGGGGATGGAAGAGTTTGCCTTCCTGTCCCGTGAGCAAGAACACCGGAAGGAACGAGGTGATGATAATCACTGTCGAGTAAAACACCCCGCGCGATACCTGCTTCGAGGACCGCTCGATGATCGCCAATCGCTCTGTCTCTTCAATTGGTGTGTATCCTTTATTGAACATTTTTCTAATCATTTCGGCGTTGCCTGGACGTGGTAATGTGTTAATGTGTTGATGTTGGCGCTACTGCAACTTGCATGCCGGTCATTCGTTTTTCTCGTTCAATTCGGAGAAGCGTGTTGAAAGATGCTTGTATGAATTCTCTGCCATAATGATCCCATTGTCTACGATCACCCCGATGGCGAGGGCGATTCCGGTGAGCGACATAATGTTGGATGTGATTCCAAAAGCATTCAGCAGGATGAAGCTCGTAGCGATCGTTATGGGAATCTGTATAATGATGCTTACGGCGCTGCGCCAGTGAAACAGGAATAGAATGACAATTACAGTTACAACAATCATTTCCTCGATGAGGGTTGTTTTCACAGAGGAAATGGACTCCTGGATGAGTTCGCTGCGGTCATAAACGATGTTGAATGTGACGCCTTCAGGCAGACCCTTAGCGACGTCTTCCATTTTACGTTTAACGGCTTCAATGACCTCATGGGCATTTTCGCCATAACGCATCACGACGATTCCGCCTACCACCTCACCTTCGCCGTCAAGATCAAATATTCCGAGGCGCGATTCTCCGGTCATCTGCACGGTGCCCACATCGCGCACGGTAACCGGAACGCTGTTGACTGTTCTCAGCGGGAGCTTTTCTATTTGTTCGATTGATTCGAGATAGCCTGTCGTCTTTACGATGTATCCGATGCCGCTTATTTCAAACTTGCGGCCACCGGTTTCATTGTTGTTCGAGCGAATGGCCTGGATTACTTCAGGCACAGACAAACCGTAGTAGGCGAGCTTGTTAGGATTGAGGGTGACTTCGTATTGCTTTTGGAAGCCACCGAAGGAGGCAACCTCACTTACACCCGGCGTGTTCTGCAGCGCGAATTTGATGTACCAGTCCTGCAGGGCACGCTGCTCTCCGAGGTCCATGCCTGGTGCATGCAGTGTATACCAGAGGATATGGCCGACGCCCGTTCCATCAGGGCCGAGGGTAGGCGTAACGCCGTCCGGGAGAAGTCGGCTTGCATAGTTAAGCCGTTCGAGAACGCGTTCTCTTGCCCAATAGATGTCTGTGTCGTCTTCGAAGATTACATACACGAAACTCATCCCGAACATGGATGAGCCGCGAACGTATTTCACCTGGGGAAGTCCCTGCAAGTTGGTGACCAGCGGATAGGTGACCTGGTCTTCGATGATTTGGGGACTGCGACCCATCCATTCGGTAAAGACTATGACTTGGTTTTCGGAAAGGTCTGGGATGGCGTCGACTTTACTTTGCGTGACGGAGTACAATCCGGCTGCAAACAGTCCACCAGCTACTAACAGAACCAGGAATCGATTCCGCAGTGAGAACGAGATCAGACGTTCAATCATAAAAGTGAAGACAATATTTGGAGTAAAAGCAATCGTCGTAGTCGCCCGGGCGTGGCGATTACGCAGGGAGCAGAATGCTCCGATCAGAGTGGAGCCACTAAATCAGGAAAACCTGGTGCTCAACGACCAGGTCGGGTGTGGGCAAAGGTGGATGATCGTTGAGAAAATAATCGGAAACGATCGAGTCGGAAGGAACAACATCGCGAATAGCTACCGGAGGCTGAATCGTGACTAACGGAAATCCGGTTATTGCGTGATCTTCCGAAGAGACAGGTTTGAAGTCCTCCGATTCGTGTGTGATGGTTTCATCGTCGCAGCACGTGTTCAGATGCTGGCGGTGACAGGGAGGAAGGAGTTGTTCCATTTCACACTGTGCTGCCTCCGAGAAAAGGGCAATATCTTTGGCCTTACCCATACAGAAATGAATGCCTACCGTGAAGCTGGTAGAGGACACCAGCACCAGGGCGGCCAGAAAGAGCGATGATATGGTCCTGAGAACTCGCATTCAGTCCTCAAATATAACGATTTTAAGCTGAAAAGGGGCTTACATTTTACCGGGAATAGGTTGCATAATTTCGATGAGAACGATCAAAAAGGGGCTAGGTGGATGTCAGCGGCACTGAGTAGCCAACACCATGTGCCCTCTATGTGACCTATGTCCTATGTGGTTCGAACGTTACTCTAAGAGAAATCCATACAAATCCCCCAACTTCTCAAGTAACGCGCGGGCGTCCACTTTTTTCGAAGGATACTTGAGCTCAAGCATCCTCTTTAGCTTTAAGATTTCTTCGACTGTAAACCTCTCAGGTTTGAGATCAGGAGTGATGTCATCCCAGGACAGAGGAAGTGCGATACCGGGATGGTTACCTCCAAGCGAGTAAGGTGCCACTACGCTGGTTGCTTCATCATTCAGTGCATAGTTGACGGCTACCTTTTTATATCCACGTTCTGTAGACGGCAGGACTATCAGATCGGAAGCTTTAAGCTTGAGAAGGCGGCAGATAAACTTAGCGGCGTCGTGCGCTGTTTCGAAGGTGCTCTTTCCGTCGAGCGGTATATAAATGTGCAGATGCGAGTCGCCGTCCCACTTAATTGCAGATGGTAACTTCAGTCCGTCGAGGATGCTTTTTGCTTCGTGTGCGGCGTCAGCAAGGACGGGCCACTCGGTGTCGTCGCCGAGAGTAATGACAATATAGTCTGGTCGATTCGGAGACTTCACTTTTGCAAGCCGGTGAGCAAATGCAACTACGCCAACTTCCAGAAAGAAGAACAGGTGATCACGGTCGTTGCATAGGAGGAGTTGTTCTTTGTTTTTTCCCGCGGTTTGAATCCAGTCGGGTAATTCTATCTTGTCTTCCGCTAATGACGGCGCTGTTGTGTAGTCGCTGAATCCGTTGCCCCGATATCGGTAAATAGTGACCGGCCGATCTTTCAGATGGGGTAGGAGATGGTCGGCCACTTTATCGTAGTAATCAAGAACGTCGCGTTTTGAAATCTGCGGATGGCGAAAGATGATCGAGTCGAGATTTGTGAAGAGGATCTTGTGCTTAAGGCGGTAGTTCGGTTGTTGCTCTGCTTTTTTCGCAGGCGATGATTTTTTTTCCGAGATCTTCTTTTTTGCAGCAGGTTTTGCAGGAGATACTGCTTTTGTTTTGGGTGCTGTGGGAAGGACGTACTTTTCTGCCTTTTCCTTTTTGCGAGTAGCAGGCGGTTCGGGAAGCGATGGAAACAGCTTGAGAACGGCATCGTCGAATTCGAATGGTGTTTCGTCCCATTCTTTGTTAGAGGAATGGAAGTAGTATATGCCGGGTGTGTCGTCGCTTACATACAGCTGATGATTAGGTGACTTGAGGTTGTTCAGAACCGTTTGGTAGGTCATGTCGTACAGCAAGTCCGCTTCTCCCTGGATGGCATCAATGCTGATGCGTTGTTGCAGGGTATGCCCCGCGCGGGTGATGTACAGTCGTACGAGCTTTTCGCGGTCCGGTCGGGTCGCACATTCTTCGACAATCTGAAGGATGGACTTATGCGCTTTGGTGTTTTTCCTGATCTGCACGTTTAGGAAGCAATGCTTTCAAAGATAGCGTTCGATTGCAAAAAAGCCTCATCAAAGTTTGGGCAGTCATATGGGGACGCTTAATATTGCTAGAAGCAATGCCAGTGGTATGAATCCCAAGGTGGACAGGTTTTTTAACGAAGCTGCCCGGTGGAAGGAAGAGTATATTGCGATGCGGACCATCGCGCTGGAATGCAATTTAAGGGAGGAATTGAAGTGGGGTTATCCCTGCTACGTGTACGAGGGCAAGAATATCGTCCTGATCCACGGCTTCAAGCACTATTGTGGAC
>DATCLO010000119.1:0-8371 GCA_036563875.1 Cyclobacteriaceae bacterium | reverse complement strand
CCCACACCTTAACCATCTCATAAATCAACCCAGCCGCCAACCGCGCCGTGCGACCATCAACGTCAAACGCAGGATTGAGTTCTGCAATATCGATACACACTACCTTCCGGGAAGAAATTACGCATTGAAGGATTTCCAATGTTTCAGCCGGGGTCCAACCCAGTGCCGCAGGCGCACTAACTCCCGGCGCAAATGCTTGATTGATTACATCAAGGTCGAGCGACAAGTAAATGCTATCTACCCTCGAAACAAAATCATCGACCGCTGCCAGTCGCGCTGCCGAAGGCTCACTTCTCAACTTCCAAACGACACCAAGTTCTTTCGCAGCGCGAAACAATCCGGCATGGTTGGCGCTTTCCTCTATGCCGAGCACCAGGTAATGAAACAACGCACTTTCATTTTGAAGCACCTCGCTCATTTGCAGAAAAGGCGTACCAGAATTTCCTTCTCCTTCGTATTGTCTCAGATCAAAGTGCGCATCGATATTGATGATACCAAGTTCATGCTTCTTCGATTGCGCGAAAGGATGGATGCCCAGGAAGGTTCCGTACGCCACCTCGTGCCCACCACCGAGAACGATTGGTCTGTATCCTTCGGTCAGCAGCTGGTAGACCATGCCGCCAAGCATGGCTTGCGCGGCTTCCATTTTTTGTCCGCTACAGATAACATCGCCGGCATCATGCAGGATTGCATCGTCCCAATGAAAGGCCAGGTTGCATAGCGCCTTTCGAATGGCCGCCGGCGCTTCGCGCGCACCGGGTCGACCGAGGTTGCGGCGTACGCCCTCATCGCAGCAAAAGCCGAGCAATGCAAAGGATCTTACTCCAGATCTTGCGACAGGCAAATCACCTGACAAGTCCAGGGGTTGCATGACGGAATGCCAGCGCTGCATGTCGATGCTCCTGGGATAATCGACGCGACCGGTCCAGCGTGACATGTCGGGTGCCTGATACATAAACCTGCCCTTATCGTGAGTAAGAAAGTTCTTTGCCAGCGATCCACATTCGCGCCGGTTTCAACTTGCCCTGGTGGTAGAGGATTTCGCGATAATCGTCGACCGGGAAGGCGATGAAGTCCGCACGCTTCCCTGCTTCCAGCGTCCCACGGTCGCTCACTCCCAGCGCACGGGCCGCGCGAGACGTAATGGCACTTAGCGTCTCGGCATTGGAAAGCTTTTGTTGGGCAGACAACACTGCGGCCTGCATGAGCAGGTCGCCCATAGGCGCTGAGCCCGGGTTCCAATCGCTTGCAATAACGAGCGCGCATCCATAGTCCAGCATTTTACGTGCAGGAGCAAAGTGCATTCCAAGACCGAGCGAAGCTCCTGGAAGCACAGTGGCTATCGTATTTGATTCAGCAAGTGCCCTGATTTCTTCTTCGCCTGACGCTTCCAGGTGATCTGCACTAATGGCGCCTACTTCGACGGCCACCGCGCTTCCGCCGGTCGTGAACTGATCGGCGTGCACTACGGCATCGAATCCCATCGGCATGGCGCGCTTGAGAAATGGCGCGGCGATGGCAGCGGGAAACGCGCTGGCCTCTACAAAAATATCGACGCGTTTGGCCAGTGCCTCGCGGGCCACGATCGGCAAGAGCTCTCCGATGATGTGTTCCAGGTACATCGCCGGCGAATCAAACTCGGGAGGTGTAATGTGTGCTGCGAGGCAGGTTGGCACAAGACTCACCGGCTGTAGCTTCGTCGCCTCGCGAATGGCGCGAAGTATTTTCAATTCGTGTTCGATCGACAATCCATATCCGGACTTCACCTCACATGACGTGACGCCCTCTGATGCATGCCGTTCCAAACGTTGCACGAGCAATTCAACGAGGGTATGCTCATCGCAGTCGCGCGTCTTTCGCACCGTGTCCATAATGCCTCCGCCAGATGCAAGAATTTCCTGGTAGGTTTTTCCGGATATCCTGTTGCTGTAATCCGAAGCCCTGGATCCGGCAAAGCACAGATGAGTATGCGTGTCGATAAGACCGGGCATGATAACGCAAGGGCTGTCCGTCACCACATGAGCGCCTGATCCTTTCAAGGCAGAGAATGAATCCACCGCCACAATGCGATCCCCTTCAACGAGCAAACCGGCGTCCGGTATGATCTCCAGTGCGGAGTCTCGGATTGGGCCCGTCTCTGGCAGCGACGCCATAGTGAGGAGCTGGGTAATCGGACCGTAAAGCGTTCGGTTCATATCAAACCTGCTGGTGATGTAGCTGCCACGCCTCGTCCAGGATTTCGGCTATGTGCATTACCTTGACGTCAAGCTTGCGATGTCTGATAATACCCTCAAGGTGCATCAGGCACGACATGTCAGTCCCTGCGATGACTTGCGCACCGTGACTCATATGATCTTCAACGCGATCCTCACCCATGCGTATGGATACCGCTTCCTCGGTTACCGAAAATGTGCCACCAAAACCGCAGCATTCATCGGGTCGCGTGAGTTCAACGAGTTCAAGGTCCTTGACTTTTTGAAGAAGGCTTCGCGGCTTGTTGAAGTCGGGAAGGTGAAGTTCTGAGGCCCGGTTCAGACGTAGCCCACGAACGCCATGACACCCGGCGTGAAGTCCTACCTTGTAGGGGAATCGAAATCCATTGCCTTGGTAGTTTACAACATCAGTTAGAAACTCACAGAATTCATACAGCGACGACCGAACTTTCTCCGCAGTGGCGGAATCGGTGTAATGTGTTATGTGATCCTTTACGTGTAGTACACAGCTACCGGAGGGTGCGACAATAAAATCGTATCTGGCAAAATTCTCTGCGAAGAGGCGAAGCGCATCGCCACCGTAGTCGGCAAAGCCTGCATTGGCAACGGGCTGGCCGCAGCACGTCTGTTGGGTTGGATAGTCTACCTCCAGACCTAGCCGGCGAAGGACCTGGTAGACGGCTATGCCCGTCTGGGGATAGAACTGATCGATATAACAGGGGATAAACAATCCAACATTCATGGTGTATCCGGGTGCGGCTAAGTTTTATAGCCACTAATGGAGTTCTCTGGCCTAAACATACATTGTATATCAGTCTCGTTGTAGCTTTTGCACGAAAAATTGGAAGCATGAGCAATCGATTGCTCTGAGCATGCAAATGGTACCCACATTGCCGGAAACCGTAAACGGTCTTTTGTCAGTACAGAACAGGATACAGAACCCTCCGTATCAGGATAATTTTGCTAACCTTAATCATACGCATTATTTTTTCTTTTGGACATAGACTCTGAAAAGCGATGCAGATAGCAACGAAAACGTTTCAGTACGTAGACTACCTTTGGGACAAGAATAAAGCGGCTGCGCTTGGTGACGACGAGGTAGCCTTACTGATTTATCGTTCGAATATCCTGGGAGCAGATTTGCGAATTACCAATTACGGTGGCGGTAACACGAGCTGTAAGACCACCGAACGCGATCCACTAACGGGAAATCCCGTAGAGGTTATGTGGGTGAAAGGTTCCGGTGGTGACATCGGAACGCTTACGCGAAAAGGCCTCGCCGGACTCTATCTCGATAAGCTTCGCTCCCTCAAGAACATTTATAGGGGTCTGGAGTTTGAAGATGAAATGGTGGCTCTTTTCAACCATTGCATCTACGACCTTGAGTCAAAAGCTCCGTCCATCGACACGCCACTACACGCGTTCCTCCCATTCAAACATATCGATCACCTGCACCCCGATGCTGCCATCGCGATAGCTGCTTCAAAGGATGGCGAAGCGATCACACGCGAACTGTTCAACAACCAAATCGCATGGGTTCCCTGGCAACGTCCGGGCTTCGACCTGGGATTGCAACTTGAAAGGGCTGTAAATGAAAACCCGGGTATTCGCGGTATCATGTTGGGTGGACACGGACTCTTCACATGGGGTGATACTTCGTACGAGTGTTATATCAACAGCCTGGAGGTAATCGACAAAGCTTCTGCTTACCTGAACGAACACTACGGCAAACGAAGGCCGGTGTTCGGTGGTATCGAAGTAGAGTCGCTTGCTCCCGAAGCACGCCGCAAACAGGCTGCGCGACTTGCACCTGTGCTGCGCGGTCTTGCTTCAGCCTATGCGCGCATGGTCGGACACTTTACCGACGACGAACGAGTTCTTGAGTTTATCAACAGCAAGGACCTTCGCAAGCTCGCGCCATTGGGAACGAGCTGTCCCGACCACTTTCTCAGGACGAAGATCAGGCCGCTGGTGCTTGACCTTCCCGCTACGGCCGACCTCTCAAATCTTGCTGAAGTAAGAAAGAAACTCGAGGAGCCTTTTGAGAATTACCGAAAGGAGTATGCCGACTACTACGAACGCCATAAGCATCCGAACAGTCCCGCGATGCGTGATCCTAACCCCGTGATCATCCTGTGGCCGGGTGTGGGAATGTTCTCTTTCTCTAAGGACAAGCAGACAGCGCGTGTTGCCAGCGAATTCTACATCAACGCGATCAACGTGATGAAAGGCGCTGAAGCTGTTTCAGAATATGTCTCGTTGCCCTTGCAGGAGGCCTTCGACATCGAATACTGGCTACTGGAAGAGGCTAAGCTGCAACGCATGCCGAAAGAAAAGCCGCTGTCGCGAAAGATTGCGTTCGTTACCGGCGGAGCTGGAGGGATTGGAAAGGCAATAGCGACGAAGCTCGCGTCGGAAGGAGCATGCGTTTTTGTTGCAGACCTTCACGAAGATCGTCTGAAGGAGACCGTCAGCGGATTTTCCCGCGACGTTGGAGCGGGTTCAGTGGTCGATGTTACGAGCGAGGGCTCCGTTCGCGAAGCTATCGCTCGGGCATGCCTTGCCTTCGGTGGAGTAGACATCATTGTCAACTGCGCGGGACTTGCAATATCAAAACCGTTGGAAGAGACAACGACAGCCGACTGGGATCTGTTGAACGATGTTATTGTTAAAGGCCAGTTCGAAGTGTCGAAAGCGGCCGTTGAAGTTTTGCGCGCGCAAGCACTTGGCGGCGACATTGTAAATATTGTCAGCAAGAACGCCCTCGTATCCGGACCCAATAATGTGGCGTATGGTACAGCAAAGGCTGCCCAGATTCACATGAGCCGGCTGCTTGCGGCGGAATTGGGTAAGGACAAGATTCGCGTGAACGTAGTGAATCCCGATGCCGTCATCGAAGGCAGCAAGATATGGGAAGGAGCATGGGCAGAGGGTCGCGCGAAAGCGTACGGCGTTAAGGTGGAAGAGTTGCCCGCATTTTACGCAAAAAGAACTATCTTGAACGAGATCATTTCCGTTGACGACATAGCCAATGGCGTCTTTGTGCTGGTGGGAGGCCACCTGAACAAGAGCACAGGGAATGTTATCAATGTGGATGGCGGTGTGGCAGCCGCGTTCGTGCGATAAGATATGAGGATACTTGCTGACCAGGTCGGTGAACAGAACCACCGGCATGAGGCGCGCCATCGCGAAGCCTTTGACTTTCTTGCGTCCCGCCTGTCTGCAGACGGGTATGATGTCGATGCTCTGCTTTCCAAAATTGGATCATTGCAGATAGCAGTTCCCAGCTGGGCGCTGGGGGCAGGAGGGACCCGCTTTGCCCGATTCCCGGGCGGAGGTGAGCCACGCAGCCTGGAAGAAAAAATTCTGGACGTCGGCCTCCTTCACGCACTCAACCGTTCCAGCGGTGCAATCTCCCTGCACATCCCGTGGGATATTCCAAAGAACGCCTCAGAAGTTAAGGCGCTTGCCAGCGAGCTGGGTCTGATCTTTGACGCAGTTAACTCGAATACCTTCCAGGATCAACCAGACCAACAAGTAAGCTACAAATATGGGTCACTCGCCCATACGGATAAATCAGTGCGTAAGCACGCGGTTGACCACAACATCGAAGTCATAGAATACGGAAAGCAGCTGGGTTCGAAGGCGCTTACCGTATGGCTTGCCGATGGATCGTGTTTTCCCGGACAGCTCAACTTTGCGAAAGCGTTTCAGCGCACGTATGCTTCGCTGAGGGAAATTTATGCTGCGCTTCCCGCTGATTGGAAGATATTCATCGAATATAAACCGTACGAGCCTAATTTCTATTCGACTGTAATTCAGGATTGGGGAACATCCTTCCTACTTGCAAACAAACTCGGCGAGAAGGCTTTTACCCTTGTGGACCTGGGACACCATTTGCCAAACACCAACATCGAACAGATCGTCGCTACACTCATGATGGAAGGCAAGCTCGGTGGATTTCATTTCAACGATTCGAAATACGGAGACGATGATTTAACGGTGGGAAGCATTAAGCCATACCAGTTGTTCCTGATCTTTAGCGAACTTGTGTATGGCATGGAGAACCCTGCGTATTCGAATCCGACGCCTGCCTGGATGATTGATGCGAGCCATAATGTCAAGGATCCGCTCGAGGATTTGCTTCAGTCGGTCGAGGCTATCAAGTTAGCCTATGCTCAGGCGCTGCTTGTCGATCGTGATGAACTCGAAGCTGCTCGCGAGAACAATGACACCGTTATGGCGCAGGAAATTTTGCAGAACGCGTATCGCACCGATGTTCGTCCCTTACTGGCGGAAGCACGGCTACGAGCAGGAGGGGCTATCGATCCTGTACGCGCATTTCGCGCGCTTGGCGTGAGGAAGCAGCTGATTGGGGAGCGGGGTATGAAGACTGTATCGACCGGATTGTAGGCCTATGGCTCGCGTCGTCACCGCTGTCTTCGACATAGGCAAGACAAACAAGAAATACTTCCTGTTCAACGAGGACCTGGAAGAAATCCGCCACGAGTACGCGGACCTTCCCACGACTACGGATGAAGACGGATTTCCTTGTGACGATGCGGTAGCGATTGTCGACTGGGTCAGGACAACGATTGACGGACTTCTCGGGAATCCTGATTTTGAATTGCGCGCCGTCAACTTCTCCACTTATGGCGCTACGCTGGTGCACCTCGATGGTCATGGTCAGCTGGCGACGCCCCTATACAATTATCTCAAGCCTTTTCCTTCTAAACTCACATCAAAGTTTCAATCTACCTATGGTGCGGCTAAGCACGACCTTGTCACCGCGTCGCCGTTTCTTGGTATGTTGAACTCCGGCCTTCAACTGTACTGGCTGAGGTATGAGCGTCCAGACCTTTTCCGAAAGATTCGTCATACACTCCACTTTCCACAGTATTTATCATATGTGCTGACCGGCAAGATGGTGACGGAGCCAACGTCGGTGGGATGTCATACCAAACTGTGGGATTTCACAAGATCGGACTATCACCCGTGGGTGATTGAAGAAGGTTTTCGCGATTTGTTTCCGGAGATGGTGCGCACGCCCACGTCGTTTAAGGTCACACGTAAGGGAAAGACGTTTCGGGTAGGTGTGGGTATACACGATAGTTCTTCTGCGCTGGCTGCTTACCTGATGCGCAACCCCGATCCATTTCTGTTGGTATCGACGGGCACGTGGAGTATTTCGATGAATCCGTTCACGGAGGAGAACCTTACGTTTGAAGAACTGGAGCGCGACTGCCTCAACTACCTAACGCCGGCTGGCAATCCGGTAAAGGCTTCACGACTTTTTCTCGGAAACGAACTGGACCATCAGTTGAAAACGCTGAACCGGTTGTTCGACAGGGATACGAAATACTACAAGCAGATTCGGCTCAACCAAAGTTTCCTTCGCGCCATTGAGGGCGGAGCGGTGGATAATCTTTACTATCCCGAGGTGTTAGGCAATGATAAACTTGTCGCCGATGTATTTCGGCCTGTCAAGTGGGATCCGCAAGGTTGCGCATCGTATGAAGAAGCGTATCACCACGTCATCTGGGGTCTGGTGCGACTACAGGTTGCTTCGCTACGACTTGCGCTCGGTCGTTCACCGATAAAGAAGGTATTCGTAGACGGTGGTTTTGTCGACAACGAACTTTACATAACGCTACTGAAGCACTTCCTCCCTGAATTGTCTATCGAACCATCGCACGCACCATTAGGTTCGGCGTACGGCGCAGCGGCGATCATTCAATAGTTGCAGATGCAGGCGCACCAATGAACAATTGTACCGCCTCTGCAACTGCGTCTGCGTCTGCTTCTGCATCTCCCTATGTGCCCTATGTGTCTACTGTGTGCTCTATGTGGATCAGGTTTACACAATTTATTTTGAACCACATAGGACACATGGAGGACACATAGACCACATTAGGAACCGACCTCCATGCGATCCAGCATGACGCACGAAAAAATTATCCTCCGTGTAACGCCGTGTCCTCTGCGCCTCCGTGGTGAAAACTATTCCGACAAGTATCGCAACAATTCCTCCGGCGTTCCCAAATCCCTCGCGGTTCCCTCATCGAATTTGACATAATCAACCCGAAGGCCGCCTTTCATCGCCTCACGAATAATATCGCCAATGTAAAGTTCGCGCGGGGTGGCGTCAGTGCGGGAGC
>DATCLO010000118.1:0-8562 GCA_036563875.1 Cyclobacteriaceae bacterium | reverse complement strand
CTATCGCGTGCCGCGCTTTGCCGACATGCCGCAACTGGACATCGTACTGGTTGATCGCAAAGACCTTCCATCCGCAGGCGCCGGCGAAGCCCCGATCTACGGGATCGCGCCCGCCATTAGAAATGCCATTGCTGATGCGGGCGGAGAAAGGTTGTACACTCTTCCGTTACTCGGAAAATCTTGAAAAGCATTCGAGATCTCTATGTGCCACTTACTTTCTTGAACCACATAGGGCACATAGAGTGTACACATAGGGCACATAGGTGGTGCTATCTCAGGCATTCTTCAACTTTGCCAATCGTCTCCTTCGAGTCTCCCATCACCAACAAATGATCTCCGCCCTGAATGATGGTGTCTCCACTCGCCATCATGTATCGGCCTTTACGATAGATGAGAACAATTAGTGCAGTTTTGGGGAGTTTGAGTTCGACGACTTCTTTCCCGACAGCTTTGGAGTCGTTGGCGATGTCGAGTTCGACGAGTTCGGATTGTGAGTTTTCGTGCAATTCAATGTCTACCGGGAATTTTCTCTTGATGCGCTCAGGGACGCTGACGTGCAGCCAGCGCGCAACCATCGTGAGCGTTGTTCCCTGAAGCAAAACAGACGATACCGAAATGAAGAACACGATGTTAAAAATCATTTGCGCGTTGCTCACGCCCGCCAGCAGGGGATAGGTGGCAAAGATGATAGGCACCGCGCCGCGCAGACCCACCCATGATATGAACACTTTTTTGCGAAAGCTTATCTGATTTGAAAAGGCTAATGAAGCAAACACGGCGATCGGCCGTGCAACGAACATCAGGATGAGTGAAATGAGAAGGCCCTCAGGAATGATGGGTATGATCTCACTTGGCGTGACAAGCAAGCCGAGAGTAAGAAACATAACGATCTGCATCAGCCACGCTTGCCCATCGTAAAACCGCATCAGGCTCTTCTTGTTGATGAAGTCGGAATTGCCCAGAAAAATGGCGGCGGTGTAAACTGCAAGAAACCCGTTTCCGCCGATCTCCTCCGTGAAGGAAAAGGTAAACATCACCATGGAGAGGACAAGTACGGGATATAATCCACGAACGTCGAGGTGAATTTTGTTGAGAACCCACGTCATAACCCGACCGAAAAGGTAGCCAGCCACCAGACCGATGGTCATCGCTTGCAGGAAGCGAGGTATAAGGCTGATCAGTCGCGATTCCGGTTGGAGCAGGAGTTCGATAAAGCTGATCGTCATGAAGTACGCCATGGGATCGTTACTGCCGCTTTCGAATTCCAGCAGGGGCCTAAGGTTGCCTTTGAGTCCGATACTACGCGATCGGAGAATTGAAAACACCGCGGCCGCATCCGTGGAGGCGACGATAGACCCGAGCAGCATACCTTCGAGTGGCGTGAAATCGAGCACCAGCCAGGCCCCCAGACCTGTAAGTAGCCCCGTAATCAGCACTCCGAACGTCGACAGCGACAATCCTGGCCGGAATATGGGCCTCACGCTTTCCCATTTCGTGTCGAGTCCCCCGCTAAACAGAATGAAATTCAACGCTATAATGCCGAGGAACCGCGCAAGCTTGGGATCGTTGAAATAGATACCACCCGGGCCGTCAACGCCCGCCATCATCCCAACGATAAGAAAGAGGATTAGGGTAGGAATGCCGAAACGGAAGGAAGTCTTGCTCGTGAGAATGCTCACAAACAGGAGGACTGATCCGAGGAGCAAAACATTTTCGGCACTTAAAACCATCGCAAGGGGGTTGAAAACTTAATATAACACAAAGGGCTTAAATTGCGCGGCAAGCCCTGTCGCGGAATGGATGGTTTTGACAGTTTACCGCGAATGCGTGACCGTCTGGCTCGGCAAGTATCCGATGCGTTGCGCTATGGCAACGACGGTCTTTCCTCTCGATTCGAAGGGGCCGGTGTAGACGGCCCATTTTTCAGATGGGGTTTCGCCAGGTTCAATTAATTGGTAGCCGATTGATGCGCCCTCGGTGGCACAGGTGATGCGAATCGTCTTGCCGTCTGAACGAATAACTGGATCCACGGTTACCGGCGGATGATCCTGGCCATCCCACATACGTTTCAGCAATTCAGGCTCCGGAATTCTGCCGAGGTCGTTGGTTTCCTTGATCCATTCATCCAGAACCTTCCTCAATTGCTGCAGCTGCTTCCGATATTTGGGATCATCAGCGACATTGTTCAGTTCGTAAGGATCATCCGAAAGGACGAATAGCTCTTCCGCAGGCCGCGGGGCGTTAAACCATTGTTGCTGAACAGCATTGAGCCTGCCGCTGTCGCGATACCGTATGATTTCCCGCATCAGAGGTTGTTGCATTCGATAAGGGATGTCCTGGTAGGCAGGGAGGTGCGGGTTAAAATTTCGTACGTATCGGAAATTCGCATCGCGCACCGACCGCACCCTATCGACGGGAATGTCCATCCGGTCCCGCGCTCCAAACACATACTTCCGAGGCCTGGATGCCTGAAACTTCCCGGCGAATGCCTGACCCTGCATGTGATGCGGCGGTTTGATACCCGCCAAAGACAGCACCGTTGGCGCCAGGTCAACAAAACTCACGAGGTCGGTCACCACACTACCTGCTTGTCGCTTATCGGAGTAACGAATGATCAAAGCTGATCGCAGACCCCTATCGGTTATTTCCCGCTTGAAATACGGGAGACCGCTTCCGTGGTCCGACCAGAAGAAGATGATGGTGTTGTCCATTTCACCCGACTCTTCCAGTTCGCGGAGCCGTTCGCCTACCCAATCATCCATTTCGGATATATTCGTATAAAATCTCGCGATATCCCGACGCACACTATCGGTATCCGGATAGAAGGGTGGCACCGTCACCTTATCAGGACTAACGCGTAACGGTCGGTCGCTTCTCATCCAAACCTGCGACTCATGTGTGATCGTGCAGTTGAAGACAGCGAAGAATGGCTGTCCAGGCGCCCTGTTTTTGTAATGCGCGGTGTTGCTGTTTTCGTCCCACACTGTGGGTGGCGCAATGAATTGATAGTCCGTCTTCGAGTTGTTGGTGCAATAATACCCTTCGGCTCTTAAGTATTCGGGAAAGGCCTTTACTTCAGGAGGGGGGACGATTGAGTAATTGCGGGGTACACCCTGGACTTCAGGATAAATGTTGAAGGTCCTCATGTTATGACCGCCAACACTCGTCTGGTACATACCTGTGATGATCGCACAACGACTGGGAGCGCATACCCCCGCCGTTGAAAATGCTTGATCATAGCGTATGCCTTCACGAGCAAGCCGGTCGATATTCGGAGTGGGAACGGTACTATCGCCGTAGCAATTCAGCCAAGGACTCATGTCCTCAACGGACAACCAGAGAATGTTGGGACGATTGCTGGTGTTGGTTTGTGCTTGAAGGTGAAGTAGACAAAATGATACCAGACAAATGGTTAATCCAAAGACAATTGATTTTGTCATGGTACCCTGTTATAAGTAACGTCCTATTTGGATAGGAGACGCGCGGGTTGCGCGTCTCTACTATCAGTGCCATTCACAAAGCAACAACCCAAACGGTGAGCCACTGCCCATTGCCAACTATAGAACAAGCGACCACCCCGGCCTATACTCTCTCTTCACAAACTGATTCGCTTCGTCGAAGTTCGTGATCTTCATGTTCTTCGCGTCCCAAAGAAGCTTCTTTCTTCCGGGATACGTGTCCTGCCCTTGCTTGTTCTTGACTTTATAGTTGTAGCTGCGG
Organism: Cyclobacteriaceae bacterium; assembly: GCA_036563875.1. Classification (GTDB taxonomy): domain Bacteria; phylum Bacteroidota; class Bacteroidia; order Cytophagales; family Cyclobacteriaceae; genus ZC4RG29. Next base: position 4,842 of record DATCLO010000118.1, on the reverse strand, counting down.
ATCGCGAGGTTGCCCATGAGGATCGCTTCCGTGAACGGACCTGCAAAGTCGAAAGGCGAGCTCGTAACACCTTTGCCATAGCCTTGCATGCAGGCGTTGACCCATTGCACATAGTGTCCCTCAGGAACGCGAGGCAGGGTAGGTTGAGGAAGCGTTTCTGTTTGCATGCGGGATGTAGGTATAAGGCGAGGATTTACACCGTAGCAGTCGGCCATTAACATCCCTTTAGTGCCTTCGAAGATGATACCGCCATCCCAGTTGCCCATGGGTTCATCGGGACCAAGGCCTTCAGGTCTTTCAGGCAGCAGACCGCCATCCATCCAGGTCAGATTGATGTCGGGATGTCCGTCTTTGCCCGGGAATTTGAAGTGCACGATGGATGACGGCGGGAAGCTGTCCGGCGTCTCTGCTTGCTGGAAGAAGCCGCTCCACACGGTGCTCATGCTGCATTCAACCTCCGACGGATAATCGATCGGGAGAATGCGAAATGCAGGGTCGAGGATGTGGCACGCCATATCACCGAGGGCGCCTGTTCCGAACGGGAACCAACCACGCCAGTTGAATGGATGGTAGGCCGGATTGTAGTCTCTTTTTTCAGCTGGACCGAGCCAGAGATCCCAGTCGAGTTCCTTAGGGATTTCGTGCTTGCCCGTCGGCGTGGGAATACCTTGCGGCCAGACGGGGCGGTTAGTCCACGAGATGACACGAGTAACCTCACCGATCAATCCCGCATCATACATTTCCTTCATCTTGCGTACATCGTCGCCGGATCCGCCCTGGTTGCCCATCTGCGTGACGACTTTGTATCGCTTTGCTGCTTCTGCCAGGGTGCGTGCTTCATGGATACTCCACGTCAGCGGTTTTTGGACGTAAACGTGCTTACCGAGCTGCATGGCAGCCAGGGCAGCGACGGCGTGGGTGTGGTCGGGTGTAGATACCGAAACCGCATCGATACCTTTCGCTTCTTTATCAAGCATCTGGCGGAAGTCTTTATAGTACTTCGCCTTCGGAAAATTCTTACGCGACTTCGCTGCCTGCCGGTCATCTACATCACAGAGAAATGCAATTCTCGCGTTGGGGCTTTCTGCGAAGCTCGTCAGGTCGCTTTCACCTTTTCCGCCAGCGCCAATACCAGCGATGTAAAGCGTGTCACTGGGTGCAACAAAACCGTTTCCGCCCAACACAAACCTAGGCACGATGGTAAACGCAGTTGCTGCAAGGCCGGTATTGCGAATAAAGTTCCGGCGCGATAGGATCGGTGATTTCTTTTGCTCTTTCATGGTCTTAACCGTCTTAAACTCACGAGTCAAATTTTACACTTTCGGCGAGGGTACGCTCGTCGTACTTCAAACCGTATTGGTCTAATACATCCTGGGGCACGCCGTCCCATTGATTGGGGGTGTTGCCCGCATAACCAAGATCTTTAATTCCAATTTCACTGGTGAAAAATCCGGTTGCTGTCAGATCGCGCATGGTGTTGAAGAAGGATACGCCCTGACGCATCTCCGGTTTTGCCTGTTCCGGGAATGCGATTTCGTCGACTATTTCAATTCGTTGTTGCTCACTGCAGTCGACAAAAGATTTTTCGAAGCGTTTCATGCACTGAACGTCCAGCCAGCGCAATCCGCCGCGAACAGGCGTCTGCAATTCGGGTTTGTCCTTAACGATAAATTCGATGAAGTCCGGAACGCCCGCATCCGTAGCGCTGCCTGATACATCGTCCTTTGGTATGATGATGTCAACCAGGATTGCGATTGTAGCCATCTCGTGATCGTTGAAGAACTTTTCGGCGCGTAGCTTCTCTTCACGTGCAAGTTCAGCGGGAGTACGATCGATGGTCGGCTTATAGGTAGTTTGCGTCGTTTGGTCTTGCTTTGGCTCGCATGATTGAACCAACAATCCAGCGCCAACTGCGCCGACCGCCATCGATTTTAGATATTTTCTTCTGTCCATGGTATTCCCTTCTACAGATTTTGTTTTTTCATTTCGTCGATCATGTATTCGGTTGCGCGCATCGACAACGCAAGGATGGTCCACGTCGGGTTCTTGTCGGCCTGAGAAACGAAAGGACCGCCATCGACGATAAACAGATTCTTGCACGAGTGGGCCTGATTGAATTTGTTGACAACCGATTTTCGGGGATCATCACCCATGCGTGTTGTACCCACTTCGTGGATGATGCGCCCAGGAGCTGCCAGTCCGTATTGATTCTCTGCCGTGTCGGTATGACCCCAGGTAACAACGCCACCGGCGGCTTCGATAATTTGCTTGAATGTCTCCTTCATGTGCTTTGCCTGCTTGACTTCGTAGTCGCTCCACTTGTAGTGGAACCGCAGAACGGGTATGCCGTATTTGTCGACCGTGTTCGGATCGATTTCGCAGTAATTGTCTTCACGTGCCACGGCTTCACCGCGGCCTGACATTCCGAAGGTCGCTCCGTAGAAATAGCGGTAGTCGTCTTTGAGTGATGCACCATAGCCGCCGGCGCGTTTCATCTTTCCGTCGCGACCAGGATATTTTCCATTCAGACCATGGATTCCTGCGCCAAATCCGTAGCCGGGCATGCCCATTCCACCCCAATATTCAATGTGGTATCCACGCGGAAAATCGAGTTTCTTATTGTCGAGCCACCAGGGCGTATATACGTGCATGCCGCCGACACCATCTTCATTGTAGCGCTTGCGTCCGACCAGTTGCGGCAGGATACCACCCATGTCAGCACCGGTTGAATCGTGAAGGTATTTTCCAACAACGCCGCTCTCATTGGCAAGTCCATTCGGATGGCGGGGTGATTTGGAGTTGAGCAGAATGCGCGCTGACTCACAGGCGCTGGCGGCGAGAACAACTATGCGCGCGCGTACCGTGTATTCCTGAAGGTCGTCTTTGTTCACGAAAGACACGCCTGTAGCATTGCCTGATTCGTCAGTTATCACTTCCCGCACCATGGCATTGGGAATGACATCTACGTTGCCAGACTCCAGTGCTGGTTTAACAAGCACGGAAGAAGATGAGAAGTCGCCGTATACGGTGCATCCGCGATTGCACTGTGCGCAGAAGAAGCATGCGCCGCGCTTTTGGTTGTCGGGAAGTGGACGTGTGAGAATGGAGAGTCGTGATGGAATAACCGGGATATTCAGTTTTTTCGCGCCTTCCTTAATGAAGAGTTCGTGAAGACGCGGTTTGGGAGGAGGGAGGAAGATACCGTCAGGTTCATTGTATATCCCTTCCTTCGACCCGAACACACCGATGAGGCGATCGACTCTATCATAGTAAGGTGCTACGTCATCATAGCTGATGGGCCAATCGTCTCCAAGTCCATCAATGCTCCGACGTTTGAAGTCGTGCGGACCAAATCGAAGCGATATGCGTCCCCAGTGGTTTGTCCGTCCGCCAAGCATCCGGGCACGGAACCAATCGAATTGGGTTCCATCCTTGTGTGTGTAGGGCTCGCCTTCGAGTTCCCAACCGCCGTACGCCGCATCGAAGTCGCCAAAGTGACGATAGGGTGTACTCGCACCTCTTCGCGGAGATTCCCACGGCCACTTTAATTGCGTGACATTCTTTGCGGGGTCATATAGCGGCCCCGCTTCCAGCAACACAGTTTTGACTCCTGCCTGGGCGAGGACGTAAGCGGCCATACCGCCACCTGCTCCGGATCCGACGATGCAGACATCGTATGACTTCGGAGTCTCCTTTATTTGAAACACTGACATACTCTTATGTGCTCGCTTAATTGAGTGGGTCTAAAAGTAATCTTTTCCACTATAAAATGTTAAACGACGCACACAAGATTTGGAGTGTGAAAAAACACACGCACGCTGCGTTTCTATTTTGTGCCGTTTTGAATTTTTTTCGGAACAGGATCGTATCCGTGGGTGCCCCAGGGGTGGCAGCGGGCAATTCGTTTCGTCCCCAGCCAGATTCCTCGGAGAACGCCCCACTCGCGAATGGCCTCAATAGTATATTGTGAACACGATGGCGTATGTCTGCAATGCGTCCCCAGAAGCGGAGAAAGTGTGAGTTGATATAGTCTGATGGGGGCGATAAAAATTTTGCGCGCGATGGAGGACAACCGGGAGTTATTGGACGTCATGACAAAGTCATCTATCAGGTGAAGAACCGGTTTGGTTCGCGCAAAGGTTCCGGGCGTCAGTCGATGCGGTACGTAATTTCGCCGTCCTTGCCGTCCATGAGTCGTATTCCAAGTGCAGCAAGGTCGTCTCTGATCTTATCCGAAAGCGCGAAGTTTCTGTCAAGCCGAGCTTTCTTTCGTATTTCGATCAGCACGCGTATGACGCCATCGATCAGCTCGCCATCCTGAGCTTCTTCTTCTTTCAACCCCAATACATCCTGCATAAAGTTCACATAGGTTGTCTTGAGCAAGTCGAGGGTTTCCGGCTCAATCTTTTCGTGGTGCAGTTCACCGCTGCGGATGGCGTTGATGCGCGTCGACATTTCAAAGAGCGCGGCCAGCGTTTTCGCCGTATTGAAGTCGTCGCTCATGCACAGGTAGCACTCATCCACGAGCTTTTTCAATTCTTCATTAATGGCAGCGTCGGGGTTAGCGCTCGTATAGTTTGAAGGCAGATCTTTTATCGTTGAAAGAGTGTGGGCGAGTCGCTTGTATCCTTTTTCTGCAGCGTTAAGCGCCTCATTGGAAAAATCAAGCGTGCTGGAGTAGTGCGACTGCAACATAAAGAACCGCACCGTCATGGGGGAGTATCCCTTTTCAAGGAGCGGGTGTGTGCCGGCGAACAGTTCCCGAGGCAGGAAGGAGTTGCCTAGCGACTTACTCATCTTTTGACCGTTTACCGTGAGCATGTTCGAGTGCAGCCAGTATCG
>DATCLO010000117.1:0-7591 GCA_036563875.1 Cyclobacteriaceae bacterium | reverse complement strand
GTATTATGTTGTGATTGAGTACCCATGAATGTGTTGATGTGTTGATGTTGACTCTTCGATTGTCTGTACTGCGTTATTATGTTGCGTGCGCTTCATTACTGCTTACTACTGCCTACTCAAGCATCAAGCTCTCCTGCGATAACATTCAAACTACTCATCGTCAGTATCGCATCCGAGATATTGCTTCCCTGTATCATCTCCGGGTACGCCTGATAGTAGATGAAACATGGCCTTCGGAAATGCAGGCGGAACGGGGTCCGACCACCATCACTGATCAGGTAGAAGCCCAGTTCGCCGTTGCCGCCTTCCACACAGTGGTATACCTCTCCTTTCGGAATGTCGGTCTCTCCCATCACAATCTTGAAGTGATAGATGAGCGCCTCCATATTATTATATACTTGCTCCTTTGGAGGTAGGTAGAATTCAGGAACATCTGCGTGGTAGGGGCCTTCAGGCAGTTTTTCGATAGCCTGGCGGATGATGCTCAGGCTTTGCCACATTTCTTCCTGGCGGACCAGGAACCTGTCGTATGTGTCGCCGTTCTTTCCAACCGGAATTTCAAAGTCGAAGTCCTCGTACGACGAATACGGTTCCATCACGCGTACGTCATAGTCAACTCCCGTTGCCCGAAGATTAGGACCTGAGAAACTATAGCTCAGTGCCCGCTCTGCGCTGATTGCGCCGACGCCGATCGTACGCTCCATGAAGATGCGGTTGCGCTTGAGCAGTTTCTCAAATTCTTTCAGCGCAACGGGGTATTCCTTCATGAACTTGTCGATCTTGGCCCATGCGGTCGGAGAAAAATCACGCTCAAAACCGCCGATGCGGCCAATGTTTGTTGTCAGCCGCGCTCCGCAGATCTCCTCATATATCTCGTAAATGAGTTCGCGGAACTGGAACAAATAAACAAATCCTGTAAGTGCACCCGTATCAACACCGAGCACACTGTTGCAGATCAGGTGATCGGAAATGCGCGCGAGTTCCATGATGATAACGCGCAAGTATTGCACGCGCTTAGGGATCTCGACTCCGAGAAGTTTCTCGACCGTCATGTGCCATCCCATATTGTTGATGGGTGCCGAGCAATAATTAAGGCGGTCCGTTATGGGCGTGATCTGCGCGTAGGGCCGTCGCTCCGCAAGTTTTTCGAACGCACGGTGGATGTAGCCGATCGTCGGTTCAGACCGTACGATCACCTCCCCATCCATCGTCAGCACGTTCTGAAAGATCCCGTGCGTCGCCGGATGCGTCGGTCCGAGGTTGAGGGTCGTGTATCTGTTTTCATCCCCCAACTCGCGGTGTTCACCCACTATGTTTCGAGTCATTCCCATTTAGGATGTGCGCAAGTGTTGATGTGGCAAACGTCCAAACATCTCATCTTTCTTATCCTCCCTCGTCTGATCCTCCAGCGGGTATTCCTTCCTCATGGGGAAGATGGTCATGTCTTCCACATTGAGAATTCTCCGGAGATCAGGGTGGCCGGTGAAGACTACCCCGAAGAAGTCGTAAGTCTCGCGCTCCATCCAGTTTGCGCCGGCGAAGAGATTGGTAATCGTCGGCGTTTCGGGTTTGTCTTCAGGAAGCCAGATTTTCAGGCGTATCCTCTTGTTGTTTTCAAGACTATGAAGCTGATACATCACCGCGATCTGACTGAGTTCCGGGTAATGTATGCCGCACAGCGTTGTGAGATACTGATACCGAAGCTGGGGATGATCGTAGAGAAAGTGAATGATATCGACGATCGCGGCCTGCTTTACCGATAGCGACAGGATTCCATAGTGCACATCGGTCGACAGGATGCTGTCACCAAAGCGCTCAGTAAGCAGTGTTAATGTCTCACTCTGTTCCGCAGATTCCATTTATTCGATACCATATTTATTGAGCAGCGCCTTGTACTCCGGCGAATCGCGTCGGCGCAAAGATTCCGTTTCCACGAGGTGCTGTATTTTGAGTATGCCGTCGAGGATCTGTTCAGGCCGAGGGGGACAACCAGGTACGTACACGTCGACGGGTATAATTCTGTCGATACCCTGCAGCACGCTGTAGGTGTCGAAGATACCTCCGCTGCATGCGCAGGCGCCTACCGACATCACCCAGCGAGGCTCGGCCATTTGTTCATACACCTGCCGCAGAATGGGTCCCATTTTCTTGGCAATGGTACCCATGACCATCAGCAAATCCGCCTGGCGGGGTGAAAAGCTCAAACGCTCCGAGCCAAAGCGTGCCAGGTCGTAATGGGCTCCCATGGTAGCCATAAATTCGATGCCACAGCAGGACGTCGCGAATGGCAGTGGCCAGATAGAATTCTTGCGAGCAAGCCCCACTACCTTTTCAAGGCTTGTGGCAAAAAAGCCCGCGCCCTCAATGCCGGGAGGTTTCTCTGCAAGACTGATTCTACCGTGCAATTCGCTCATGGCCTAATGTTTTGCTCCTGTAAAGTTCAGTCGTTACCCCGGGCATTAGTCGTCGCTGCTACGATCATGATGCCATCGGAGACTGCCCTTCCGCACCGCGTACAGGAAACCGATGAGCAGAAAGGCAACGAATACCATCATTTCAACAAAGCCCTGAATACCCATGTCGCGGAAATTAACCGCCCACGGGTACATAAAAATCACTTCGACGTCAAACAGCACAAACAGGATCGCGACAAGAAAGTACCGGATGTGCAAAGGCAATCTTGCATTGCCCTTCGATTCTATCCCGCATTCGAAAGACTCAAGTTTCACTTTGGTCTTCCGCAAAGGACCCAAACGGTGGGTAATGATCATGGTTCCGCCTACGAACAAAACCGCCAAAGCAAACATTAGCAGCACTGGCAGGTATTCGAGCAGCAAATCAGGTGAAGCAGCAGCGCTATCCATTATGCGAACGATTGCAGTGTGCGTTTAAGGGCGGGGGCAGGCAACTATTGTTCAAAAAAATCCACAGTTCGAAAATCATAAGCGACCTAACCTGTTCCCCGCTGGTCGATTCCCAACAAAAGCGCACAAATATAGGCCAATTTTCACCAGAATAAATCGCACAAACCTTGCAAATGTTACATTTCTGTGGACCATGTAACGTCTATGTGCCGGTATGATTTGCAACCCATCCTTACCGGCAAATTTTCATCGCCACGCGTTGCTTTTTCGGCTGTTTCGTATTGTATTCCGGCGCTTTAAGACAACAAACTTGGCGTGATATCTTTATCACAAAACGCGTAAGACCTCCGGTGCCTGACCGTACGCCAGGCATACAGTCACAACTGCCAAGCATGATGATTCCAGGGGAATTACCACCGCAGCAAAGACAGTGTATTAAAAACGCTGTTAGGGATTACGGACAGTTCTCGCTTCAGGCTGTTCATCCACAACAAGGCGATCGCCCACCATTCGGTTGTTGTATTGCTGGATGACGGCTTTGAGTTTGGTCTCCATTTTTGTCAATACCTCACCCTCGGTGTCTTTGAGATCAGTTTTCATTAAGGGGTCGGCTACGTAATTAAACAATCCAACGGACTTTTGGCCGTCAAACATCAGCAGATGGTTGTCCATCATGATCTGATACACATTATCGTTGAAATTGAACGCAAAAGGCTCTTCATCGGTCAGATGGAACAAATCGCGTCCAAAAGCCACAAAGGGCTTTGTGTAGCCGAGGTATCCCAGAACGGATGGCATTATGTCGATTTGTTGGGCAATCGTATTGTTCATGCCTCTCAGGCTGTGGTCCGGTTTGAAAAAGATCACGGGTACGGAATACAATCCCCAGGCGGTGTGCCCTTCCGGAAAGTACACGTTTGATGAGCAGTGATCCGCCGTAATCACGAACAACGTGTTTTCATACCAGGCCATGCGCGACGCTTTTTCAAAAAATTCCTTCAGCGCATAATCCGTGTATTGAATACACTTCTGGATGGGCAGCGGACCGCCTTTGAATCTTTCTCTGAATTCTTTTGGGATTTCAAATGGATGGTGCGACGAAACAGAAAACATCGCTGCCACGAATGGCTCCCGAAATGTTCCGAGCTGTGTCGCGAAATAGTCAAAGAACTTGTGATCCCATATTCCCCAAATTCCGTCGAAGTCGTTGCTGTTTCCATATTCACTCATTCCGTAATAGTCGTCGAAGCCGGCAAGGTTCGCGAACGCCGCAAATCCCATAGATCCGTTCGGCGCTCCATGAAAGAATGCCGAATAGTATCCACGCTCCTTGAGCAAGGACGCAACACTGTTGATGCGGTTTGATGAGTACGGCGACAGAAAGTACGGAACTCCGAGTGAAGGAATACTGCTGACAACTGACGGAAGACCATCGATGGATTTGCGACCGTTGGAAAAAGTGTAATCGAAAGTAAGACTGTACTGCAGCAACGAATCCAGGAACGGCGTGTATCCACGATACGTTCCATTTTCCTTATCGCGGTTGAGATACCCGATGAATTCCCGGGAAAAGCTTTCGAGGATAATGATCACGACGTTGTCTTGCCTGGCAGGCAGTGTGTCTGGCAGGTCGTGTACCGGTGAGTATATCGCTTCAAGCTCGTCTTCAGGATAAAATTGAACGGGCGCGACTTTAGTCTTGCCCATCGTACGGAATAATGCAAACGGCGTGTTCAGGACAATACTGATGTCGCGGGGATTACGCACATATTCGCCAGCATTGCTGAGCGTGATAGGTCGTGTACTTTCTCTAAACCCGCCGCGCATACCTCCTATCGTCAGGTAGACGATGCCCAGCATGCAAATCACGCCACCGCCATAGTAAGACAACGGACGCTGCACCTGCGGACCAGAGTAATCAAGGCGCTTATACGCCATTACCATAATGACAACGAGCGCCACGAAGAACAATGTGGCATACCAGTAATCGAACAGGAAGCGGACGAACAATGATCCAAGATTTGTTTCGTGCTCAAACTGCCTGAAAATGTCAGCGGTCGTGCGACGAAGCGTAAAGCGATAGTAGATGATGTCCGCCACGTTCATTGCAAGTGCAATGCCGTTCGTGACGAGAAACCAAATCCCCAATCCCTTTTTAAAGCCAGCGTTGAACCGATAGTTCAACGGAATAATGAGTAGCAGGATGAATAACGCGTTCGTGTACAGAATCGCCGAGAGGTCGAACTTCAGTCCGCCCAGCATCAGGTACAGCAGGTTTCCGGTAGTCATGTCCGGAAAGAAGGAGGTGTTGTACAGGTAGAAGCCAATTCTGCACAGGCTGTACAAGGCCATCATCAGCAGCAAGCTGAGCAGAAGGTGGCGGTACACATTAGCACGCCAGGCGAGATTGGGGAGGTATTTAGAAGGTTTTATCGTTTATGCACGTTTGTGCTCGCAAAGATAGTGGACAGGGAGATATAGTGGCAGAGACATCTGGGTACTACGGCTGATGAAATCCCTCGGATACAAACGCGAGCACGTCGGGCAAGGCGGAGCGCCAATATGACCACGTATGGCCGCCGTTGCGGATGCGGAATTCGTGGGGGATTTCTTTTTTACGCATGGCAATATGAACGAGTGAATTGCCTTCGTACAGGAAGTCATCGTCGCCGCAGTCGATATACCAGCGTACGGCTTTCTTTTGATCGTCAGGCATTGCGTTGATCAATTCAAGGACGCTGTGGCGTTTGTACCAGGCCTCCAACTGAGTGTCGTTGGCTTTCATGTTGAAGCGTTCCGCATAGCGCTTGGTGTCGTCCAACGTTAGTGGTCCGGTAGCAGCACTCAATGGACATGCGGCAGAGAACAGGTCGGGACGGTGCAGCGCGAAGTAAAAACTTCCTCCTCCTCCCATTGAAAGTCCGGCGACGGCGCGATAACGCTTCTCCGGTTTTATCCGCCATGCTTTTTCGATGTAGGGCATGAACTCTTCAAAAAAGAAGTCTTCATAACGCCACGATCCATCGGGTGTGTTTGAATATCCGCGGACTCCTGTGTTGGCGTCAGGCATTACGATGATCATAGGAGTTGCCTTTCCTTCCGCGATAGCCTTGTCGGCAATATGTTGTACCTCGCCAAATTGTACCCAACCGGTCTGATCATCGCCACCACCGTGGAGCAGGTATAGAACCGGGTAGCTTCTCTTTGACAAAAAGTAACCCGGGGGCAGATATATGGCGTACTTACGTTCGCCGTTCAGAATCTTACTCTTCATTGTCTCGCTGTCGTAAACTCTGCTTTCTCCTGAGGGGGTAGCTTCATATGTACTTACGGTCCCCTGGGAGAGCGCTGAAAGGACGGGACAAAGCAGCAAGAGCAATAGTACAATTCGCTTCATAGTTCGAAAATTTTGAAGCGAATGTTACGAAGAAAACCGATGGTAACCAACGTTACCTTTGCAGGTGGGAATTGAAATTGACGGGATACTTCAGCTTCCGGAATAGGTGGCTACCGCAATCTTGGAGTCGGCTGTACCGTAATAGAGAAACCACTTATCCTTGAAAAACACCAGCCCTTCCAGGAAGCACACGTTATTTACCTGTCCGGTGATCTCATAGGGCTGTGTCGGACGGAAGAAATATTCATCTGTGCGATCAAGGACACGTGTGGGGTCATTGAGGTCCAAAAGTACCTGACCGGCCGTATAAGTTCCGGCGGGCAGTTCAGGGTCACCATTCTCAGGATGATTGCGGGCATTGTAAAGAAGGAGGATGCCCTTATCTGTGATCATGGCGGGCGGTCCGGGCTCGACAAGGTCGCTGTCGAACATTCCCTCTCGCGGGGAAATTATGGGAAGAAAATCTTTGCCATCTTCAGTTACCAGTGGCGTCCAGTCGATCAGATTATCCGACGTTGCAGCAAAAATGTGCGTGTCGCCGAAGTACATCCAGTACTTTCCGTCAATGCGCGCAGCCACAAGCCTTTCGTTCTCCAGACGTGTGACGATCGATCCCGACTTGGTCCACTTATTCACGAATTTTCCCTTGTGCGCATTGCGAAATACTGTGCCGTGTTTTTTCCAGGAGATGAGGTCCTGCGAAGAGGCGATCAGCAAGCGCGCATACTCACCGTCATACGCGGTATACGTCATGTAATACGTTCCGTTGCCGTCTTCGACAATGCGGGGATCTTCACATCCACCCTCCCACTCATAATTTATGTATGCATCCTCGCGCGGAAAGAGAACGGGTTCGGAACGCCTGACGAAATGCAGGCCGTCCGTGCTCTCGGCGAGGCCAATACGCGACGTGCCGGCGTGCCGTCCCACAGTATCCTCCGCGCGATAGAGCAGAAACACCTTGCCGTCTTTTACGACAGCGGCGGGATTAAACACATCTTTCTTCTCCCAGTGGACGACGCTGCCGCGTACGGGGCAGACAAAACGCGAAGTATCGAGGGGGCCAAGAATAGGATTGACTTCGTCGGCCTTCGTAAAGGGGACCATGGTCCAGTCCGGTATGCGCGGTTCACGGTTACAGGCGCACAGAAGGACAACGCAAAAGGCAAGTTGCAGAACCCGGGAAAAATGTTGTACCGGGCTATCAGGTATACACTCTCTCATGAAAGTACGCCAGCCACAGTTCTGGTAGAAACCTCAAAGCTAGCGATTTACAGGGAAACTCGCCCGAACGGCGGGCGCAACAGCGACGGGCGGCCGTCCAACGCAC
>DATCLO010000116.1:0-4537 GCA_036563875.1 Cyclobacteriaceae bacterium | reverse complement strand
TTCCTGATGAGTGCAAAACAGAAGGCTGATTTCATGGGCATCTCGCTTGACGTTGACAACAAGGAAGCCTTTAAGTCTCTTGACCTTGGCTTGAACCTGGGTCTTGGCGCATCGTTCGGCAAGCTCCATGCTTCGGCACGTTACTTCATTGGTCTGACAGATGTTCCGGATGCAGAGGGTGATTTCTCAGCTAAGAACAGCAACATTCAACTTTCGTTGGGTTACACTCTGTTTGGCGAATAAGAGCTAACTACAGTCAACCAGAAAGGAAAGCCGTCCGGACGCCGGACGGCTTCTTTTTTTGTTCCGATCGCGTCAATTGAGCGCCTTATCCGTAATCATTATATTCGAAGAAAATTACGGCTATGGCAGGGAGAGTCTTCGCGATCGTTTTTCTGACATGTGTATCTGCACATGTACACGCACAGCAGACACTTCGGATTCTAACCTATAACATTTACGAAGGTTTCAAGAACGACACCTTGCTGTACAAACAGTTCGCCAGGTGGGCTTCACAGATTGATCCTGATATCGTTGCCCTCCAGGAAATGAACCGCTTCACGCAACGGGGACTTGAAGCGTTTGCCGCAGCATACGGTCATCCCTACGCTGTGTTGTCAAAACCGGATGGCTTTCCAGTCGCGTTGTCGTCGAAGTATCCGATCGTCAACGTTCAGAAGGTTATAGACAACATGTGGCATGGATACTTGTACGCGAACGTGAAGGGTATTCATATTTTCGTCGTGCATCTTTGTCCTATTACCTATGAAAAGCGTCGCGATGAACTGCGGCTCATTCTCGCGCATGCAGCAACTTTGCCTAAGGATGCGAAGATTGCCATTATGGGTGACTTCAACGCGGTGTCGCGGGAAGACGAGAAATACCATGATCAGCGCATAGTCGACTTCATCAAAAACTGGCAGAAGCAAGATCCAAGAGTTCGCGATCTTGTCGACGGCAAACCGGATTATTCCGCCATGGACCTCCTCCGCGAGGCAGGTTTTCGCGATACGTTTTGGTTGAAGTTCAAAGAACACACCGGCACCTTCCCTACCAAAAAGTACGGCGACCCCGTACCGCGGCGCATCGATGCGATCTGGGTAAACGATGCACTCGCCAGGAAGCTGGTATCATGCACGGTCATCAAAGATACGGTGACTAACTCCCTATCAGATCACTATCCCGTGTTAGCAGAGTTTACGTTGGAATGAGAAGAAGGACGTCGGGCGATTTGGTTGTCACAAACAGTTCTTCGCTATATGAAAAGAAATGAATTCCTCTCCTGGTCCTTTCTGGCAGCCATGGTAGTCGGCCTGCCCGGCCGGGTTAAAGCTGCTCTACGATCCATTCGGCGTGATGACAAAGGGTTTAAGGTTGATGCAGGAACGGATCGTTACAACAACATCCTCAAACCTTTCGGCGGTGATCAGTTCTTTTGCAAAGTTGCCGGAAGGGACAGCGATGGCGACAGCTACATTTACGAGTCGACCAGAAACTCCGAAGGTGGTCCGCTCCTCCATGTACATTACGAACAGGACGAATGGTGGTATGTTCTGGAAGGTGATTATCTAATAAAAGTTGGAGATACTGTTTATGAAGCAAAGCCTGGCGACTTTGTGTATGGTCCCCGGATGGTGCCCCACACATTCTCCAAGGTGGGTAATGGACCGGGACGCGTCCTGATTGGTTTTCACCCCGCCGGTCGTATGGAAGAATACTTCACGAAACTAAGCAACGGCGAAGCGAGGAACCTTACCGATGAGCAGCGGGAAGCGATGAGAAGGGAACATGGGTTTGAGACGGCGGGTCCGGCGTTGGGCGTGTTGAAGAAGTAGGTGAGCTTTGGAGGGCTCTTGGATGTCTTTGAACTTCCCGGCAATCCGGAGGGTTGTCATTTCACTGCAAATCCACTAAAATTGCAGCTCTTTACGCGGATTATCGAGACGCGGGCCCTTAGCTCAGTCGGTTAGAGCACCTGACTCATAATCAGGTGGTCGCTGGTTCGATCCCAGCAGGGCCCACTTTTCTGGATATCCGCTCCGAAGGCCATAGTCGCCCACAGGACAGCGCAGGTTCCGTTGGCCTTCCTGTGCGATCCCGATACCATCCGATTGGGCCCTTAATAAAATTTCCTCTCCCTTCTTCCCCGTCATCCCTATCTTGCCATCAACCGTTTCCACCTTAACCCATGAAAACCGCCGCCTTCTGCCTTCTGTCACTGCTTGCGGTCACCACCCTGGCCCAGCAAACGCCGGTGAACTCTGACGTCTATGCAGCTAAGAAGGTCGACAATACTACAGCTTTCATTCTCAGCGGATCCACACGCTTCCTGGAAATCCTGGAGATCAACAGCATAACCCTTGCTCCGAATGCCATCGCCAAAGGACACCAACGCCATGACGACGTTGAAGAGCTCATCATCATTAAATCGGGAACGCTGACGGTAGCTCAGGGCAATACTGCCCAGGCTATTGGTCCAGGTAGCGTCGCCCTCACCCTGCCCGGCGAAGTACATAGTCTGGCCAACATGTCGAACACCCCGGTAACATTTTATGTGCTCACGTACCAGTCCAACGAAAAGCCTAACGGTGGCCGAGGAGAAAACTCGGGAGGATCGTTTATCCTCGACAGAAATACCATTGCATTTCGCGAACACGAAAAAGGCGGGATCAGAAGATATTACGACCGCCCCACCACCATGTTCGAACGCATGGAAATGCACGTCACCACCCTCAATGCAGGACTTAGCAGTCATGACCCCCACACCCACAAGGCTGATGAGATCGTCCTCATGATGAAAGGAGAAGGCGAAATATACATCGACGGCAGCCGGAAACGCGTGACAGAAGGTTCACTTGTCTTTCTCGGCTCGCTGGTCCCGCACGCCATCACCAACACCGGCTCGGGTCCCTGCGAATACTTCGCCTTCCAATGGGAGTAGAATTGTTTTACTTAAGTTAACTTTTACTGTTCACATGAGAATTGGTTTTTCACTTCTTGCGGTCTTAATCTCTACCGTCTCCTACGCCCTCCATCCATGGGAAGTACAGACGCTCACGTTCACGGCAAGGGGCAACTATACCAACCCATACATTGACATTCCTGTTCAGAATCGTGACGACCTTCTCACCGTCACCTTCACGGGAACATCAGGAGATGCCAAAGGCAAATCGATCACACTGCGGGGATGCTGGAATGGTGGCAAAGAGTGGATCGTAAACTTCGCCGCACCTGCTGCCGGCACGTGGACATACAAGACCAGCTCGCGAGACAGAGGACTAAACGGAAAACGAGGAACGCTGAAGGTCGAGCCCTGGACGCAACAAGAACTCACCGATAATCCAACGCGGCGTGGCCCAGTCCGCGTGCACCAGGGCAGCGAACGCGCAGGGCGCTATTTTGAATACGCAGACGGCACACCTTTCCTCTGGATCGCCGACACCTGGTGGAACTGGACGAAACGAAGCATCAAGTTCGAAACGTTCCAGGCAATGGTCGACAACCGCGCTGCGAAAGGATTCAACATTGGACAACTGTTCGTACCCGGAAACGGCTGGGGACGTGAGAGTTCGTCACTGTCAGAAGACTACACACAACTCGATACGGATCACGTCAAACACGTCGAGCGCATGATCCAATACGCAAACAGCAAAGGGATCACCGTGTGGATTCATGCCTGGTGGAGCCGCGAAAACCTTGATGAAACTGCCGGGCCTGAAGCTGTAAAACGCTGGTGGAGATACCTCATTCACCGCTTTGGTGCCTACAACGTGATCTGGGTGCTCGCCGGCGAATACAACATGTACAACAACGGCGGCTTCCCGCTGTCGTTCTGGAAGGAACTCGGACAGATGATCGATGACGAGGATCCCTACGATCACATCATCAGCGCTCACAACACGCCGCCCTTCTGGAACGGTGGTGCCGACGCGCCGCAGTGGTCGACTGCCACGGTGCTGCACAACGAGCCGTGGCTCGATTACAACCAATCGCAAACGGGTCACGGTCGCTATGCCAACGAAATGATTCCTCATGTCGTCGCTGAAGCGTACGCAGTTACGCCTCCCAAGCCTATCGTCGTGACGGAACCCTGGTACGAATTCGTAGAAGGTAATCCGACAGGCCGCGACGTCCGACTGGGTGCGTGGGGCGCGGTGCTGTCCGGTGCGGCGGGGCATTCCTACGGTGGCGGACACGTATGGCTCGCCAGCGTACCCGAGTCTCCCGGAGGAGCTGGTCCCTGGCCTATCGAGGAAGGATTTAAGCGCACGACATACGACTACGAAGGTGCTCGGTCTATGCAAATTATGGGCGACTTCCTCAGATCCATTCGCTGGTGGGAACTCTCCTCCCATCCGGAGCTCGTAAGCGACTACCCGCAACCTTTCTGCCTGGCCAAGCCTGGGGATACTTACGTGCTATACCTGCGCTACGGGGGTTATGTCAAAGTAAACCTTGGCGACTCCGAGTTGGGCTATTCATATTTTTGGTTGAACCCATCAACCGGTGAAAAGACCCCGACCCGATCAGATAAAGG
>DATCLO010000115.1:0-2996 GCA_036563875.1 Cyclobacteriaceae bacterium | reverse complement strand
TGTCGAACATTGGCGACAAACTTTCAAAAGAGGGACTTTACCGCGCGATCCTTTATCCTGACGAAGCGATTAACAACGGTTACGAAGGCCACGAATTGAAATTGAAAGATGGCCCGGTAGTCACGGGCATCATTGAAAGCGCCTCCTCATCTGAAATCGCCTTGCGCGTCCCCGGTGGCACGACGGTTCGCTACCCCGTATCAGACATTGTGTCCCAGGAACTCCTCACGCAATCGCTCATGCCCAATTTGTCTATGACGATGAGTGTGGAGGAGTTGACGGATTTAGTGGAATATTTGGGGGCACTTGGCGCAGAACAGTCTAACTAAATGGCTATGTGTATTTTACGCATTCGCCGAGTCTGCATCTCAGAAATAATTCACTTTTGAAGAGGATTTCTTAACAGGTGTTAAGCAGGGTAGTCGTTACTAACCGGTTTGAAACTTTCATAATTGCGCGGTGAGTCTTAAATTTATTTGTAGAGCAGTCATGTATTGTAAACACTTAAACCGGCCAAATCCCTGTACGTGGATTGAATAACGGTGCGCTATGAAGGCAGGGACTTGCACGCGTTGGCGCCATGTCAGGTTTCTTAGACAACGAACGCTTCAGGAAACTACTGAATATCCGGCCGGAAAAGGCGATAGAAATCCTTTATCATAAGTATTACAATCCTTTGGTTGTCCTTGCCAACAACCTTGTTCACGACAGAAAAGCTGCGGAGGACATTGTACAGGATGTGTTTATTCACCTTTGGGAGCAACACGCCAAACTTGGGCAGCCTGACAGTCGATCTATCGAGCACTATCTGATGCGGGTAGTGCGGAACAAAGCCATTACATATTACAATAGGCTTTCGAGGCGACGAAGGTGGAGGATCGCAACATCCTATGGCAATCGTCAATGGGAACTCCCGGTAGAGGCGCGGTGGATAAATCTTGAAATCAACAGGGAGATAAGGAATGTTATCCTGGCGTTTCCGAGGCGTGAAAAGCAATGCCTGATGATGAAAGTTGATCAGGAGTACACAACACAGCAGATAGCAGAACGGCTGAAGGTGACAACCAAGGCAGTGGAACGTAGTCTTACCTGCGCGTACAAGCGCTTGCGGAAATATCTAAAGGAAATGGGCTATGCCGTTTCAATGGGGAGGCAACGTACTAAATCGCCGAGTTCTTCGGGCACGGGAATGGAAAGGAATGGTTAGGAGGATCGCATGAGCAGAGCAGACATTATATATAGAGTATTGAGTGGTACTGCTTCCAGTGAAGAAAAGGAGGAAGTAGAGCGCTGGGTAGCGCTTAGCAAATCGAATCGCGAGGAGTACGAAGATTTGAGGCTACTCTACCAATTTTCGAAGGTTAACCCGGAGACGCCGGGAGATTCACGTCTTCCCGAGCGCTTCGAACGGATACGGTGTGCGGCCACGGCGCGACTTGCGCGGAAAGCACGGACACGGCAAGCCTATCGCCTTGCTGGCGCATTGGCATGCTTCGGCCTTGCAGCGTTTTTGTGGAGCCACGTATTGATCAATACTCAGCCAGCGTCCCTTCAATTTCGGGACGAGGCGCTCCGACATGTCATTCCCGTTGTCGAGCGCAGGTTCGGAGTTGAGGTCCACGTTGACGAGGACGCACTGAAGTCGTGTAGATTCACGGGCACATTCTACCGCGTGGATACGCCGGACAATATAATCCATTCGATATCCCGGGCCGTGAAAGCCAACATGGTGGTTATCGGTCCTGGAAAGTACCGGCTATTTGGCGGTGATTGTTAAGGTGCCAGAATCTCAGTGGGACTTCGAGCGTGATCCTCCCAGCTTTTCCACATCCCTGATCATACTGGATGCAGCGACACCGAGTGCTTGTGCGATCTTGAATAACGTCTCGATCGACGGCGTACGTTTGCCTCGTTCGAGTTGGGAGATGTAGGTGCGATCAAGATCACTGTCGGTTGCCAGTGCATCCTGTGAGAGGCCCTTTTTCTTCCGCTGTTCTTTCAGAACTTTTCCGAATGTTTTAGCGATTGAGTCCATTTACCTGTGAATCTGCAAAAGTTTGAAAAAAGTGTTTGACGACTATAGTCTACAACGAATAATTTTAATAACTTCATAGCTGCAAATGTACCTCAAAGGGCATTAATCGGACATCCTTTGCCCTCCCGTAGGCGGTTTGTTGTGCCCGTTCAGCGCATAGCCCATTGGGTACATTCTCTAAGAGAACACGGTTTTACTGTTCGTTGTTGCTTCGTGCGTTTGTTTCAGGACCATACCGATGCGGAGCTTGTTTCCCTGCTTAGGAATGGAGACAAGGCCGCATTTGAGGCGATTTACCGCCGGTATGCGGCGGATCTGTATCGTTATGCCCGCAAGAACGTGTCTGTTCCTGAAGATTGCGAGGAGATAGTGCAGGATGTTTTTGAGTCGCTTTGGATACGGCACGAAAACCTGGAAATCGAGTCGCTCCGCCATTACCTTTTCAAATCCGTACGTTACATGATTATCCGATACATCCGGCACAAGGGTGTGGAGGACAGGTATGTGGAGCACTACAGGATTTTTGCGAGCCTGTACGAATCGGGCAATGCTGACGGTGAGGGGGTTGAATCTCTTAGAAATGCGGTCATGAAAAGTCTCGAGAGTCTTCCCGAGCGTTGCAGGATGGCTATCAGGCTTAGAATTACGGACAATCTTTCCAATCAGGAGATCGCGGAGAAGATGAACATTTCCCGCAGGACCGTCGAGCTTTACATTTCTCGTGCGCTCAGTCACCTTCGAGCAACCTTTCCGCAGCCAACAAGGGCCACCTGATGGCAATTTCTTTGTGGAGAAAAAAAATTTGTGGTTCGACTATGTGTTTTGCGGGCTCTATGTCACCAATATATAAAGACGGCCAGGCCCGCCGGAAATTCTTAACTTAGGATAATAGTCCTTCTGTCCGGTACACCATGGAGAAATCAGAATTTGACCGGTTATTGGAACGTTACCTGAATGACGA
>DATCLO010000114.1:0-12268 GCA_036563875.1 Cyclobacteriaceae bacterium | reverse complement strand
TTGCGGATCAGGTCAATCGCAATCCCGGCGAAGTAGCGATTTCCATCGGGTTGTTCGACCCACATTTCCAGGCCGTGAAAAGTGCGGCCTTGCCGCAGGGCCATCGCCATTGGAGAGATGTCCGGATGAATTTCACTTCCGTCGGGTTGCCAGGATTTATGAAAAGCCCAAAACCGAACTTCATTTGAGGGGCGATATCCCCACAACTCAGCTGCTCTGTCATTAAAGGAAGTGATATTGCCCCGAAGGTCGCAGGTGTAAAGGCCCACGCGTAGATTATTGAGGAGCGCCGCATCGGGCATATCCCGGCCAGTCGTGAGCGAAGGGTCTCGCATCCGTGCAGAGTTAAGTTCAGGTTGGCTGTTGTTTCAAGCCACAAGTATTATCCACCTCACGGTTCTCGGTCAACGTCCGGGAACAATCGCGCAGGAGGAAACACTTCGGCTGCCGGAGCCCATGCTTCTCCGACCTGCCCAAGGTGGATTCTCACACAACAATGTCGTATTAAAAATAAGCAATTCGGGTTATTGCGGGAAGAATTGGTCAAGGGGGAAAGAAAAAAATTCGGGCAGCGGTCGCTCGGCGTCGATGGACGGGATTGGGGAATTCTGTTCACAGAAAAAAACAACAGGCTGTCGTTCGGGACAGCCTGTTGCTTGGATGGAAATGCTTACTCTTCTTGTCGCGGAGCCATAGTTGGCGTTCCGTTCTTGTCGAAATAGTAATGCTTGGCATCAGCACCTTCACCTATCTCAACGAGATACAGGTCGGAGTTTTCATTCCGGTAGAATGTACCTTGTTCCCAGCCGGTGTAGTTCGCGCTTCTCAGGGCTTCCTGAACAGGAGCGGGAACTTCGCTAGCCTGAATTTCTACCATACCTTCAGGTACTTGTTGTTGCGTGGCGGTCGTGTCACGCTGCTGTGCAACAGCAGCTGTCCATCCGAACAGCATCAGAACAGCAAAGATTAAGAGTGATCGTTTCATAGTTGAAAATTTTTGGATTTAACAATATTTCACCAATAGCCTTCGAAGGTTTGTGCCAAACTTTATATACGCACAAACAGAAGTGATTGGGCCTGAAAGAGACTTTGGCTGTCCATTCTTTTCCTCGCGGTGTAGAATGAAACAACAATTTCAAGCACTTCTTCACCCGCTACACATTTGACTGATCCTCAACGTGTGCAGCAGAGCCGGCATGATTTTGGTCCTCCACTGCTGTCGTATGGCAAACAAGAAAATCACCAGGGACACGCAGCCGGAAACGCCGGAACCACCCCAGATCATGAATCCTCAATCAACAGAGGAAAGGGAAAAGAAGAAACTACCGATCTCCGACAGGAAGAAAGGCAATGAACGCAGGGAAGCGTCAGAAGACAAGGACAGCTAAGCGAGTATCACCCGCTATCGCCGAAAGATTGACAAGCCCAATATCAGCGTCAAAAGAAACAACGCAAGGAAGATGTAGAACAGTACCTTTGCAATAGCGGCTGCACCTTCCGCGATGCCTCCAAAGCCGAACAGCGACGCAATGATCGCTACCACAAAAAAGATCAGAGCCCAGCGTAACATAGTTGTATGGTTTTAAGTTAAACTCTCGATAGTTTGATTTTTCACTCGTCAGTTTCCGCCTGCTTTTCTTTCCCCTGTAGAATCTCAAGACACTTCTCAAGATCAATTCGCTCCTTGAGAACACCTTCAAAGAGATCACCCAGTTTATCCAATCGCTTGGGCACGGTACGTATCGTGAAATCTTTCGGACTTATACCGTGCTTGAGTTCAGGCCACTGAAGCGGTGTCGATACTCGAGCGCCGGGCACCGGACGTGCGCTATACGGAGCGGCAAGCGTCTGACCTCTGCTATTTTGCAGGTAGTCAACATATACTTTCCCCTTTCTTTCTGATAGGGATCGCTCAGTCGTCGCAATATCGGGATGCTTTTCCGCAACATATTCAGCAATAGCCTTTGCGAAAGGCCTCACAGTTTCGTAAGTGTATCGCGCCCCAAGAGGAACGTATACGTGTAATCCCGTAGCTCCTGATGTCTTGCAATAGCAAGGGGCTTCCATTGAATCCATCACTTCTTTGATTGCCAGCGCTATTTCCACGACACGGTCGAACGACTCGTCATCGGGAGGATCGATATCCAGTACCATATAGTCAGGCTTGTCGAGATGCTTGACCGTGGAGTTCCAGGGATTCAGTTCAATACATCCCAGGTTGTTGAGATACGTCAGCGTTGCCTGGTCGTTGCAAACAATGTATTCAACATCTTTTCCTGTACTTTCCGCGTGAATCGATACACTCTTAACCCACGAAGGCGCTTCGTCGCCAGCGTCTTTTTGATAGAATCCTTCATCACGAATACCATCAGGATTTCTTTTCAGGTTCTGCGGACGATTGACGAGGTATGGAAGAATGTAAGGATGGATCGTTGTGTAATAGTAGATCAGATCCCCCTTCGTTATTTTTTCGTCAGGCCAATACGGCTTGTCCAGGTTTGTCAACTTTACCTTCTTGCCATCGAGTTTCACCATGTAGTCTTCTCCATCTGAGGCAGATGTGGAAACCCGTTCTTTCTCTTTAGTCTTGCCAGCCATACTCATTTGCTTCGTTGTGCACCCGCCTTGCCGCGAGAGGTCTTGTTCTTTATTTTAATGAGAAGCCATTGATCTCCGCCTGCGTTTTTAAATCGGGTGAGCAAATACCTTCCCTTCAATCGTCGTCCGTGAAGCGTCACGTCCAGTTTACCTTTCTTCAAATTCGCCAGAATGGTCTTGTCACTACCTCCCGCCTCAGGCTCATACCATCCATCGTCCCAAATCTTCACATCTCCCGCTCCGTAATTCCCTTCGGGAATCGTACCCTCAAACGACGCGTACGAGAGCGGGTGATCTTCAACCATAATCGCCAGACGCTTTTCGCCTGACTTCGCCGGTGGCCCTTTCGGTACCGCCCAACTTTTCAGTACGCCATCTGCTTCCAACCGGAAGTCATAGTGCAAACTTCTCGCCTCGTGCCGTTGCACGACGTATTTTCTTCGCGTTCGGGGAGACGCATCAGCACCGCGTGAGCCTGTCGGTTCGGGAGTCCGGCTGAAATCGCGTTTCGCTTTGTATTTATCGATCTGATTAGAATGCTTTTTCGTGTTCATCCGGCCGGTCTCCGGAAATGACATCTTGAAAATTATGCCCGTTCTTCTCGGTACATATTTCGGCTTCCCGACGTGCTTTCACTGTGGAATTTCCGCAGCCGAAGGGGATAAGTCTCCTCATTGGGAATTGATATCCACCGAAGGCATTTAGAATGTTTCGCATTCTACGGCCCACAAGATCATTGTTATTCCATCCATTGTCAGAGTCATCGAACCTCGGAGACAAGTTGCCCGCCGCATCCAACTCAGCTCGATTCCTACTGGCAATAAACGGGGCACGTTCTTTGACTTGACCTGATCATAGTTAAATCTGAAACCAAACGATATCTCTTATGAAAAAGGCAGCATCAAGAACAGGAAACGGAGGAGCAAAATCCTCCGAAGAAGATCACAACTCCAAGCTACAGAAGCTTTTCACTGATGAGTTGAAAGACATTTACTGGGCAGAAAAAGCTTTGGTTAAGGCGATCCCGAAAATGATCAAAAAGGCTTCATCAGAAGAACTCATTCAGGCTCTCGAGTCACACTTGGCCGAAACGGAAGAACATGTAAACCGCGTGGAAGAAGTTTTTGCTGAACTTGGACTGGAACCCAGGACAAAGAAATGCGAGGCCATGGAAGGTCTGATCGCCGAAGCTGAAAGCGTGATGAAGGACGCCGAGGACGGCGTTATGCTCGACGCAGGCATTATCGCCTCCGCGCAAAAAGTAGAACACTACGAAATCGCCTCCTATGGAACACTGCGCACCTTCGCCCAGACCCTCGGCTTGAAAGGCGCAGTTGAGCTGCTCGAACAAACACTCACAGAAGAAAAGGCCGCAGACGAAAAACTCACTGAAGTCGCTGAGTCATCGATCAACATGCAAGCGGCGAATGAGGAGTAGCAGGGAGGGTTGGTAATCGGTGATCGACGACCGAAAAATTTTGACGTGCAGTAGAGGATGTGGGGTATGATTTGTGGGGTATAATAGGTATAATAGTAGAGACGTAGCATGCTACGTCTCTACTATTTCAAAAAGCGTCTCTACTATTTCAAAAAACGTCTCTACATTTCAAGAAACGTCTCTACATTTCAAAAATACATCTCTGCATCTTTTGACGTCACGTTTTAATCCCGGTCCGATTACCGACCACCGATTACCGACTACTTCTTTCAATTACTGCAGACACCTGCCTACTGCCACTGCCTACTGTCCTACCCTCCAGCATAACAGTAAGCAAACCCATGCTCCTGCGCGCGGCCGATGGCCCAGACGCCTGAGGGGACGACTTGCACGCCGGGCAGCAGACCGGCAACCCAGTCCTTTTTAACTTCTTCAGGATCAAGTCCACGCGGCTTGGCAGCAAACTGGCTATAAACTGTTAATGCCATGTCGCAGATGCAAAACATTGCACCCCGCTCCTGCAGCCTTTTTATGCCGTCAATGCCAGGGAGCGGATAATCCCCTTCCTTGGGTATGTAGAACGGATTCCGAAGAGCGGGCGCTTTGGTTGTGTTGTCGTTGATGCCGAACATCTCGCCGAGTTTGTATTTTTCCCACACTGAATCCTGCATTCCGAAGGGAATTGCATTGTGACGCATCACTACCATTGCCGTCATATCCGAATCAGGCGTACCGCTGGTGTTGTTGGTGACATAGAAAACCCATGACCAGATGAAAGGCCATCCGTTGTGCGGTTCGGGTGCGTCGTACACGATCCGATGCGCTCCCTTTGCTTTCTTAAACCAGGCTTCTGCTTCATTGAGCGGCCCCGAGGCTACCGCGGCCGATGATACCAGGGGTGCGGATAAAGTCGTCAATCCGGCTGCTGTTCCTGCCACAATCTTGCCGAGGAATTCCCTCCTCGAGTTTTCTTTTAGGTTGTTCATGATTAATATAGTTAGTTAGACGATTTGGATTCTGCTTGACTATTAACTACTGGACGCGCTTGCGCTCATCTTCCGATCCCGACCTGACATCAACTTCCTTAAGCTTCTTGTTGCCGAATGTGTAGCTGTATGTAAGTTTGATCAGTCGTGTACCCCAATCGTACCGGGTGTACGAATGAAAATCGATTTCCGGAACGTCCGTAACGAATCGCCACTCCATTCCATTGAACACATCATTGTACACCAATGCCAATGTGCTGTTACCGAACTGCCTCTTAACACCAAGATTGATTTGCGTCCGCGACTTGAATTGCGAAAGTCCCATAGGCATAGCCGACTGATACGACCCTGACAGTTCAACGGAGAAATCTGAGGGAAGCAAGAAGATGTTGGTCATCGTGACTTCAACTCGGTTCATGTTGCGTCGAACCGTTGCACCCACGTAATCCAGTTCGTACCACTGGTGATAAGCTGATAGATCCATCTGTGCTTCCCACCACGACCATGGGCGCCAGGGTGTGCTAACACTCAACCCGATGGAGCGACTATACGTCATGTTATCAGAGTGGATTACCAACGCACCGGCTTCTTCGTCGTAGAACGGCTGAAACTCCGCTATTTCTTCGCTGATATCGTTGTAGCGAAGGGCGAACCAGATGTCTCCCCATTGAAGGCTCGCTTCAATAGCATCAGCAATTGAGGGACGAAGCGACAGATTGCCTGAAACGAAAGTTGTAGGGCCAATGTAGAACACGAACGGCGCCATGTCGTTGAAGGTGGGTCGTGTTACGCGGCGGCTGTAAGCAAGCTGGGCTTTCCCTGTAGTGCCAAGCGAATGGGTTACCGTTAAATCAGGAAACAGGTTTCCAAAATTGCGGTCTACCAGTACGCCTTCGGAGGGACTCGTCAGGTAGCTATCCGTATGTTCGTATCGAAGCCCACCGCGTATCACCCAGTCTTGCACCGGCTCCCAATGCAGGGAAGTGTACGCCGCCATTATGCTTTCGTCAAGAGTTGCCGCATTGAGGTCCGTGTCGTCAGAAAGCGGCTGGTCGACTCGGACTGTATTGGTGAACTTTGACAGCGTTGCCTTCGCTCCTGCTTCAAGTGTCAACCCGGGACGCAGGGCGTTGGTGTAATCGAAACTCGCCACACGAAAGCTGATGGGCGTGACTTTCTTGACGAGGATTACATCCTCGACACCCCGATCCACGGTCGTATTGTGATAAGAAGAAGGATTGTCGTTGTCGTAACGCAGATAGTCGAAGGAAAAGCTGATGTCCTGTCGTTCAGTAAGGCGATGATGTATGCCAAGACTCGCTGTCCCGCTTTGCCAGGTGTTCACTTCCCAAATGGCCATATCGGTGCTGACGACAGGATCATCGCTTTCCTGATAGGTGTTTATGGTTCGGGCATCCATATCCCATTTCCTCCGATAGCCAGTCAGAAGTAGGGTTGCGGATGTACGATCATTAAATCGATACTCTGCACCAAGACTCAGATTCTGGACGGTAGTAAGAGGTGTCCTTCTGCTGTCGCTCAGATTAGAAATTGCCACATCATTTGGTACAATCGTATAGTCACTTGACCAATAGTGCACGTTCTGCGAACGATCCAATGAATACGAAAGCGTAGCGCTAAATGGTCCCTTTCTGTGATTGATACCAACGTTACCGGATACCACTTCACGTCGGGCATAACCCGCTCCAATGGCGACGCTTCCGTTCGTGCCTTCGTCAGCACTTTCGGTCGTGACGATGTTGATAATCCCACCGTTTCCTTCGGCTTCATATCGGGCGGGGGGTATTGTGATGAGTTCGATTTTCTCTATGCTCGCTGAATTGATTCCGTCAAGCATTTGCATGAGTGTCTCCGCAGGCATGCGGGTCGGCTTTCCATTGATCATGACCTGCACACCTGTCCTCCCGTTCATGCTTAACGTACCGCTTTGACGGCTCACGACAATTCCAGGACTTCGCTCCAGGATTGCAAGCGCGCTCATCCCCGTGCCTGCGACGCTGTTAGCCACGTTAACGACGGTTCGGTCGGTCAGCTTCTCAATCCTGGGCTTTAGTGCGGTAACTTCCACCACGCCGAGTTCGGTAATGTCCTCTTTGAGGAACAGGTCGCCCAATAGCAATTCCTGTTGGGCCGCATCTACCGTTATGAAAAAGAACTCCGGCCTATATCCGGTCATGGATATATTAAGGAGAAACTCACCGGCATTTGCAGACAATGCAAACGCCCCATCTGCTCCCGTCATCGTCCCTGAGATCAGGGATGAGTCTTGCACCTGCCGAAGAACTACGTGGGCGAAGGGGACACCTTCACCATCAACGCCTTTCACGATGCCTTGAACAGCGATCTGAGAAAACGCCACTATCGGCATCAAGATTAGGAGCGTCAGGAGGAAATGGAAAGAAAAAAGAAATCGTCGAAGTAGTTGTTGCATGGTGATGAAACTAGTCCTTACGGATCATCACCGAAGAATCGGAAAAAGAGACAGCTAAGTTTCGCGGGACGCTATCGGAAATGTTGCAAAAGCTTTAAAGTTTGTTGTGAGACGTTGGAGATGTCGCCCCGGATGCCGCATTTGTTGCACAATAACACTCCGGGTACTCACGCGGCTGCCGCGCTCCACCGATTACCGATTACTGATTACCGATTTACCTTCCACCGGAAACCTGACCCGCGCTACCAGCTCCTGAAACGTGGGCTCACCATGAAGAGGCTTCAACTGCGGTTCAGAAATGAGCCACGGTATTTCCATCTCGTGGCTGTTGAATGATTCCTCCAACCATTGCAGCGCCGACTGGCTATCGCCAAGGGCCGTGTAAACGACAGCCGTAAAAAAGGCCAGAGATCCTGCAGTAGTATGGTGGCGTCGTTCCTTGAGTTCGTCAATAATCCTTAGCGCTTCGACTCGTTTTCCCGCGTGCGCGTAGGCCGCGCCCATCCATCCCAGCATTCGGGGATATCGGGTGCCCATCGCGTCCATGTAACGGTCAAAAATGGAAATAGCCTCTTCGTAATGGCCGGTGTTCAGTAAGAGGAAACCATACGAATCAAGACTCAAATAGTTATTCAATAATTTCGTGCGCGCCTCAGCCTCGTCGAAGGCCTCTTCCAACATATCGTTGTAGTAGTACGACAATACAAGGCGGCTGCCGGGATAGAACGGATCAGTCTCGTTCAGTTTTCTGGCCATCACCAGTGCCTCGTCGTGACGGCCGAGGAAATTCAGCAGGTCGGAATACAATCCGAGTGCATCCGGATTACCGCTGGCAATGGCTTTTCGATACTCCGATTCGGCACCGGCAAAATCCCAGTCATTATATAATAAATAGAATGCTTTCCAGGCGTGCGCGTCAGGCAGTTCCGGATCAATGGAAAGAGCCTTGTCGAGCAAGGGTCGGGCAAGGGCCATAGCCTCAAGAGCACCTAACTCCGCACCGAAAATGCTGGCCTTGAGTATATAGCATCCGGCCATACCGGCGTACGCCAGCGCAAAGGTCGAATCAAGCGCCACGGCCTGGCTAAAATATTCCAACGCCCTTTGATGTCCCGTCGGCGTGTAGGAGTGATAATCATACAACCCTTTAAGATAAAGGTCGTAGGCAGCCGGGTTTACGGTACCCTGACGATTCAAGTCGGTTATCACCTCTGGTGACAGGGTTGCCTTGAGTGTGGTCGCCACGCGTTCTGCAATCTCACTCTCCGTCTTGAATATGTCTTTGAATTCCCGGTCGAAGTTCTCCGCCCAGATTTGAGCTTCCGTTGCTGCCTCAATGAGGCGAACTTCAATGCGGACCATGTCACCCACGCGTTGTACGCTTCCTTCAAGAAGGTTGGAGACACCCAATTCCCGTGCAATTTGCCCCGCGGATTTTGTGCTCTCCCGGTATTTGTCAGTAGAAAGGACCGACACAACGCGTAGGTCACTGATTCCCGACAGCTTCCGGTTTATGGCTTCAACAACACCATCACTGAAATAGGTATTGGCCGCATCTGCATTAAGGTTCCGGAAAGGGATGACGGCAATGGATTTGCCGGGAACTGCGGCTACGTCCTTTTGCCTAAAAAAGCGCACATAGACAACCAGAACGAGCGCGAGCGCCAGAATCACGTTTCCGGCCATCGCGAGGCGACTTACGCGAACACGGGCTTCCGTTGTTTCCCGGACCTCCTCAGCCACAGCAGACTCTGTAGCTGAACCGGCTCTTTTCTTTACTTCTCCCGGAGGATAACCAAAATGCTCTGCAAAACAGGCGGAAAAATAGCTGGCACTTCCAAAACCAACTGCATTTGCTACTTCTGACACAGACATCTCACCATTCTGGAGAAGGTCCATCGCTCGGGTAAGGCGGTACTCGCGGATATACTGATTGGCCGACTTGCCAGTAACTTGCTTGAGTTTGCGGTGAAGCTGGGAGCGGCTGATGCCCAGATTGTCGGCCAGCTTTTCTACGCCAAACTGCTCGTTCCGCAGGTTTGCCTCTACCTCCTCAAGGACTCTGCGGACCAGGGGATTGTCCTTGACTTCCTCGCTAAGGGGCTGCACATCGGATACCATCATAAAGAGGATGAAACGAAATCGGGCGAAAATGGGTTTGCCCGGGCACCCGGCTTTCGAAAATCTCACTTCATTCCGAAAGCCAGTGCAATTACGGTATCCCTGACTAGCAGGACAAGAAATTTGGTTAATGGATGATTCTCCTATGTGCCCTATGTATTCTATGTGAACTATGTGGTTCAAAAGACGTTAGGGAGCTACATAGATCACATAGGGCACATACTTGGTTAAACATCTAATTGGCGGAGGCGTAGGCAGGGCCGATGGCAGCCAGTGCGATTTCCTGTTCCCGGCCGCGGAGCTTGAGGGTTCCCAGGGCGCGGAACATAAACTGGTCGACTGTGCGTAGCTCCTTCAAAAGATTGGCGGAGGCGATGACCTCTTCGTTGAACCGATGGCACATGCGCTGAATCCGGGAGGTTGTGTTCAGAACGTCGCCCGAATAGGTAATGTCCCGCTTGATGATGCCGACCTCCCCTGCCACGACGGTGCCGCAATGAATTCCTGCTTTGAAGGTGGGCACAAGCCCATAGCGTGACTGGTACCTCTCAGCGGCATCGCGAATGCTCTTCTTGATGTCAAAAAAGCAACGGACGCAACGGCTGTTCTCTGTTCCGTCAGAATAATTCCACGCGATTACCACTTCGTCGCCGACGTATTGATAAATTTGCCCGCGATTATCCAGAATAGGATTCGTAATGTCGGCAAAGAAATCTTTCAGCAGCATGTGATAACGCTCGTCGCCCAAGCGTTCCGCTATAGTAGTGGATCCGTTAATGTCAAGAAACATGAAGATGCGCTTCTCCTGTTTCGGGATCTGATATTTTCCCCGAATGATGTTGATGAAGTTTCCCTGACCAAACTTGTTGTTGATCTGAAGAACGAGTTGTGTGAACGCCACCACGACCGACCAGGTCATTACGTTTTTGATGCGCGTTGTGTCTGAAAGAAAATGTCGTAGTGCTTCCTGAGTTACCGGGTCAGAAAGTGGTTTCCCCGTTCTAAGCGGAACGAAAACGGCTGCGAGAATGAGAACAATGAAGCCAATCACAGCAGCATACCCTAACGCAACGGCCAGGATTGTCTGACCATACGGCTTATCGCGATACTTAATATTGATATAGAACACCATCATAGTTCCACCAAGCAAGGCTCCGATCAATCCGGAGCCGGTATTCATGGAAAGTGAAAACCAGAAAGAGTAGCTGTCTGACGCACCCAGCGAATTTCCGGAGTGAACAACCAGATGATCATATACGGTCATCATCACCCCGAACAGCATCCAGGCTACAATAATCATCAGTAGCTGGCCCAGCCGTATTTGTGCCGTTCGCGTCATTACCAGAGGTTTCATCTTTCTTTAATCAAGAGTCAACTTACCTGATGTCTTAGTGGAATCAGAAGCCGTAACGAATGGTCGCGCAAATACAATCCACCCCAAATGAAAATCGCCAGGTATACAGGAAACAAAACGTGTGAGAACAACGGATTCTCCAGCCGAACATGAGTGGCAATCGCGCCACCAAGGTAGCCTGAAAGAAGAATTGCTCCCAGCACGGACGTCTTGGGAATTGCATATAAAATTGTACAGGTGAGCGCAGTCAGGCCAATGCCAACCACCTGACTTTCCGGGTAGCCTAGTTCTTTTGTCCCTTGCACTGCGACTTCCAGTTTCAAGACTTTTATGATGCTGTCAAAAAGAAGGAACAGGATTGCCAGTCCACTCAGAATATAACTACCCCAGGGCCGACGTGCGTTGGTTTTGACTTCAGCGTTCATAGTTGAATAGGTTTCATAGGTAAAGGTTTTATGATTAATCTGCATGACGAGCTGGCTGCTTTTCCAGAATTTCGCGTAGATTTTCGAGGCTTGTTTCCATGTCCCTGCCCAGCGCACCGCGGAACAAGAGGTGCAAGGCATTCAGCGGGTATGGATTTGTTCCCGACATGGACCAGCTAACGCGCGTACGACCTCTCGGAGCATCTGTTGTTGTCATGTTGACTGCAGCGATACCTTTGAAGGGCCGCTCAAACCGAACCTCAATGTCGATGCTTTCGTTTTCGCGAATTGCCATGATTTCCTGTTCTCCCTTCCCTGCTTTGTCGTCGCCTTCCCATGCGTACACAAACCCTGGCGCGCCGTCTGTTCCATAAAAAGTCCTTTTCATATCAGGGTCCGCCATCACCCACTTGCTGTACAACTCCTGATTACGAAGGTAGCGAATGAAATCAAAGACCTCTTCGCGCGGCGCGTTAATGTGTGCTGCCCTGTGAATTACATAATCGCGACTGATAAATGCGGCAAGAACCAGGATGAGGGCGAGGAGAATGGCCACGATGGTTACGACAGTCAATATAATGTCCATGAAAAGGAGTGTTTATTAAACAAAATTAAAACACGAAAGCCCTTGGGGCAGGTGGTGAACACGTCATTTAGCGGCGGTCATTGCGACAAGGGGACAACAAAACGCGATCAAAAACCAATCAAAGTAGTTGACCACTCATGATCGTGCCCTTATCCTGCCTGCAGGGTCTGGTGCGATCTCGTCGTCGAGTACCTCTGCAGAGAATCCAAACTGTTCGATTAATTGGATAACACGAGCAGCGTCAACTTCACCGGCAGGACTGATAACGCGCAGAATGCGATCACAGTCATCCAAATCAAAGCTTGCAG
>DATCLO010000113.1:0-13185 GCA_036563875.1 Cyclobacteriaceae bacterium | reverse complement strand
ACGTTACTGATGCCGGCAAGGACGTAGGCATGCAGATCGCTGCGATGAATCCTGTCGCTGTAGACGAAAATTCAGTTGACAAGAGCATCATCGAAAAGGAACTCGAGATTGCCCGTGCGCAAATCATCGCTGAAGGCAAGCCTGCCAACATGGTGGACAAGATTGCGCAAGGGAAGCTGCAAAAGTTCTTCCGCGAAAGCACGCTGCTTCACCAGACTTTTGTAAAAGACAATTCAAAGACTGTGGCGCAATACCTCGAAAGTGTATCAAAAGGATTGACCGTGGCCGAATTCCGGCGCGTGTCCATCGGATGAGGCTTATACATACTCCAAACAAAAACAGCGCGGTTAATGCCGTGCTGTTTTTGTTTGGTGCTTACTCTGTTTTCTTTTTCCGGAACGCGGCCTCAAAAGCCTCCTTCAGATGGTCGCCGGCTTTCTTGAGGCTGTCTTCAACCTCCTGCCAGCGCTCCCGGTTCTTAGACTCTGTTTTGAGTTTTTCAGCAGAGCGTTTAAGCTCCTCGTACTTTTCCTGGAATTCCTTCTGAAGCCTTTCACCGGCCTCGTCCAGCTCCTCCAAAAACTTGTCAACACGTTTGCCGAAGTTGCGGAACATGCCTTCGGCTTTTCCTTCTTCTGATTCAGTCATGGGACGGTAATATATTGATGTGGCGTAATTTGGTAAACGCGCGATGTCTGGTTTTAGTTTTCGGCGGGTGGTTTCCAAATCCCGACTATTCCTCTTTTCTTTAACCCATTAACCAAAACATGCCTGTTTTGAAAGCTAAGCTGATTTTGGCCGTATTTCTGCTGGCGGTAGCCGCTGGTTGCGCGTCCCACCAGCACCATAAGAAACTGAAGCCTGGAAAGCCGATACCCTGTCCTCAAAAGGACTGCTGATGAACCTTCGGAAGATCATAATTGCGATTGACGGCTATTCGGCATGCGGGAAAAGTACGACCGCCCGCAAAGTCGCCGAAGCACTGGGATACCGTTATATTGACTCAGGTGCTATGTACCGGGCAGTGACCCTCCATTTCCTGAATAATCACGTTGCGCTTTCCAATCCCAAAGAAGTGGCAAAAGCCCTGGCCACCGCGTCGATTTCGTTTAAGGTGAATTCGAAGAACGAATCCGAAGTGTACTTGAATGGACTTAACGTGGAAGGCGAGATTCGTGACATGCAGGTATCCGACAACGTCAGCCAGGTGAGCGCCATTCCCGAAGTTCGCCACGCGCTCATTGCGCAGCAGCGCAAGTTGGGAAAAGACAAAGGCGTTGTGATGGATGGCCGGGACATTGGGACGGTTGTATTCCCGGACGCGGAGTTGAAGATTTTCATGACGGCTGACATCATGACGCGCGCTCACCGGCGACAGCAGGAATTGCTCGCCGCAAACGTTCTTGTTGACCTGGATGAAGTGATAGAGAACATAAAGAAACGAGACCAAATTGATACGACGCGTGCCGAAGGTCCCCTGCGAAAGGCTGACGATGCCATCATTATTGACACGACACACATAACCATCGAAGAACAGGTTGAAGAAGTGCTCAGATTGGCCATTTCCCGAGCTGTGCGAGCCACACACAGCATCGATTTAACCACCTCCACATAATATTTATTACACCGTCAACCGTATCAAAAAATTGTTATTTTTGGACCGTTTTATATTCTCAGGGCCAGTCTTAACATGGGTAAAAACGTCCGACTCAGGAAAGGATTCGATATCAATCTGGCAGGAAAGGCATCCCCGACAATAACAACCACCGATCAGCCCGACGTATTCGCAATTAAGCCAACGGATTTTCAAGGTGTTTATTTGCCCCGCGTTCTGGTTAATGTTGGTGACACCGTTAAGGCGGGAACTCCGCTCTTCCGCGATAAGAAATTTGAAAAGATTGTCTTTACCGCTCCTGTCAGTGGTGAAGTGATAGAAATCAAGCGCGGTGAAAAGCGCAAGCTGCTTGAAGTAAAGATACTAGCCGACAAATCCTTTCAGCATGTAGAATTCCGGAAGTATTCAGCCGGAGACCTTGCATCGATCAGCCGCGAGGAGGCACAGGAACAACTTCTGGCCAGCGGTGTTTGGACGAACCTGATACAGCGACCCTTCGGCGTCATTGCCGACCCGAATGAAACGGCAAAGGCAATCTTCATCAGCGCGTTCGATTCACATCCCCTGGCACCTGACTATGAATTGATCTTCAAAGGCGAAGAACAGTTCTTCCAGGCTGGTGTGGAAATCCTGAAGAAATTTACCTCAGGTCGCATACATGTGAACCTGAGAGGTGATAAGCAATCATCAATATTCAGCGGAACGAAGGGCGTTGAGTTCAACTACTTCACAGGACCGCACCCTTCGGGCTGCGTAGGTGTTCAGATCCACCACATCGATCCGATCAACCGCGGTGAGATTGCATGGACGATCAACCCCTTTGGGGTTATTCAAATCGGAAAATTGTTTCTCAATGGCATTTACGATACATCGCGTATCGTAGCCCTCGTCGGTTCGGAAGTCAAGACGCCTCAGTACTACAAAACCTGGACGGGCGCGAGCATCAGCAAAATGATCGAGAACAACATCAAGTCAGGTCACGTGCGGTACATTTCCGGCAATGTCCTGACGGGAACAAAAATTCCGGCAGACGGTTTTATCGGGTTCTTCGATCACATGGTTACTGTCATACCTGAGGGCGATTACTATGAATTCATGGGATGGATTTCTCATGGCTTCAAAAAGCTGAGCACTCAGCGTGCGTGGGGATTGTTTTCTTTCCTCACGCCGAAGAAAGAGTATGTCCTCGATACGAATACGCATGGTGAACCCCGCGCATTCGTGCAGACCGGTGTATTTGAAAAAGTAACGCCCATGGATATACTGCCCACGTATCTGATCAAAGCCATTATCGCGGAAGACTTTGATGAGATGGAAGCGCTGGGTATCTATGAAGTCATTGAGGAAGACCTCGCCCTTTGCGATTTTGTTGACGTCTCAAAACACAACATCCAGGCATTACTCCGCGAGGGTATCGAACTCATCAGGAACAGCTAGCCGGTCATGAATTTCTTACGAAAGCAGTTAGACAGCGTCAAGCCCCACTTCGAGAAAGGAGGGAAGTATCACAAGTTCTTTTACATCTATGAAGCGATCGATACTTTTCTCTTTGCCCCCAATACGGTAGCCCCGACTAAAGGTGCGCAGGTACGGGATGCGATCGACATGAAGCGGCTGATGATCACGGTCGTCATCGCCATGCTTCCTTGCCTGTTCTTTGGTATTTATAACGTAGGCTATCAGCATTTCCTCGCGCAGGGCGCAGAAGCCAGCGCCGGTGAGATGATCTTGATCGGCTTGAAGCAAGTGTTGCCGATTATCATCGTATCGTATGCGGTTGGATTGGGAATAGAATTCGCTTTTACGGTTTGGCGTAAACACCCTGTTAATGAAGGATTCCTGGTAACAGGGCTGCTCATTCCGCTGATCATGCCTCCCGATATTCCCTTGTGGCAGGTGGCATTGGGAACAGCGTTTGCCGTTGTCATTGGTAAGGAAGCGTTTGGAGGAACCGGAATGAACATCCTCAACGTAGCGCTTACGGCACGCGCTTTCCTGTACTTTGCATACCCTGCAGATATTTCGGGTAATGTATGGACATACCTACCCGAAGGAACCGAAGTGGTATCCGGATATTCCGGCGCCACGCCACTTGCCGTAAGCTACGAGGCTGCAGTCAGTGCTAAACAGGCCGTTGTCGCTTATGAGGAGGCTGCCCTTCTTGCTGCTGAAGATCCTACGCCGCTGAATCAGGCTGTCGCCGAGCATGCGCGTCACCTGGCCGACTCGCTGAATACGGGGCACCTGGTTTCCGATGCTTTGGCCAATACATGGTATGAGGGACTGTACGATTTTTCCAACATGTTTTTCGGGTTGATCCCCGGATCAATCGGCGAAACGTCGACGCTGATGTGCCTGATTGGTGGTCTGATCCTTATTATCACTGGTGTTGGCAGCTGGAAGATCATGGTGAGCGTGTTAGCCGGTGCGTACCTTACGGCGCTGGGGCTCAATCAGATCGCGGGCTCGAATGAGTATTTGCTAATGCCTGCGCACTTTCACCTGGTGATTGGGGGGCTGGCATTTGGTGCCGTTTATATGGCGACGGATCCGGTAACGGCGGCGCAGACCGAACGCGGCAAATGGATATATGGTTTTCTTATTGGATTTCTGACGATACTCATTCGCGCGTTCAACCCGGCTTATCCGGAAGGAGTGATGCTGGCCATCCTGCTTATGAACGTTTTTGCGCCGCTTATTGATTACTATGTAGTACAGGCCAACAAAAAAAGAAGATTACGTCGTGCAACAGCAGTCTAACGGGTATATCATCGGTTTTGTCCTTGTCCTCTGCGTCCTGATTGGAGGATTGCTTGCGGGCACGTCCATCGTTCTTGGTCCGGCCCAGCAGAAGTCGTTGGAGTTGGATACCAAGTCGCAGATACTCAGCGCGGTAAGATCCGTTATAGACGTTCCTGAAAAGGCAGACGCTATACTGGAGACCTACAACAAGCGCATTTCGTCCATTGTCGTCAACTATAATGGCGAAGAGGTGCAGGATGCCACTGCGGAGAGCATCAATGTGGCAGCCGAATACGGCAAAGACCTGAAGGAGCGCTTGTATCCGGTTTTCCGTCTTGTCGATGAAAACGACCCTGGTCGTGTCCAGGCCTACATCCTGCCTGTTTATGGCAACGGTCTTTGGGATAAGATCTGGGGTTATGTGGCGCTTGATCAGACGATGGAGACCATCGTAGGCGCGTCGTTCGATCACAAGGCAGAGACACCGGGTCTCGGTCAGCGCATTGCAACGCCTGAAATTCAGGACAGATTTGTCGGGAAGAAAATTTTCGATGAGGAGGGCAAGCTTGTCTCCGTGATGATGATGAAGGGAGAACACGGCGGTGGCGAAAGCAGCATAGCATACTATGCTGACGATCCCCATCGGGTGGATGGAATGTCAGGAGCAACGCTCACCGGAAATGGGCTGAATGCTATGTTGAAAACCTACTTTACGGGTTACAGGAATTTTATCAAGAAAGTTAGGGCCAATTCCACCTCGACGGCGGATATCGGTCAATAAATAGTCGAAAATTATGGCAGAAGAAACGCTGGAAAAAACGGGCTCTGCAGTTGCCAAGAAACCATCGGAACCGTTGCTGTCAAAGCGGCGACGCAAAATCGTAGCTGATCCGCTTAACGAGGAGAACCCGATAACGGTACAGGTACTGGGTATATGTTCTGCGCTTGCTGTTACGGTGAAGCTTGAGCCAACCCTGATCATGGGTGTCTCGGTCATCTTCGTAGTAGCGTTGTCAAACCTGGTGATTTCCCTGATTCGGAATTATGTTCCCAACCGGGTTCGCATTATTGTACAGTTGTCAGTGGTCGCAACGCTCGTTACGCTGGTCGCAGAAATATTAAAGGCTTACAACTACCCGATGTATAAGGTGTTGGGTGCATTTGTAGGCCTTATTATCACGAACTGCATTGTAATGGGACGTCTTGAGGCATTCGCGATGGGGAACAAACCGTATGAATCGGTCCTCGATGGCCTCGGTAACGGCATGGGTTACGCCTGGATACTTCTTACGGTTGCATTGTTCCGCGAATTGCTCGGCTCTGGTTCGGTATTCAACTACCCGGTGTTTGCCAACCTCGGAATTGCTTATACCAACAATTCTGTGATGGTTGACTCCATTGGTGCCTTTATGGTACTGGGCATTATTATCTGGGTGCAGCGCACGCGAACGGGATATGTAGAAACGCATTAAAGGCACACGATATGGATCTTATAAACATAGGGATCAAATCCATCTTCATCGAGAACATGATCTTTGCCTACTTCCTGGGCATGTGTTCGTTTCTCGCGGTTTCGAAGAAGGTATCCACTGCCATTGGCCTGGGCTCGGCCGTCGTATTCGTAAACGGTATTACGGTTCCTGTAAACTGGATCATTCAGGAGAAACTGCTGACAACAGGTGCGCTGGCAAAGCTGGGATTGGGATCTGCATTCGAGAATGTGAACCTGGAGTTCCTCCAGTTCATCATGTTCATTTGTACCATCGCGGCCATTGTACAGCTGGTCGAAATGGTGATTGAAAAAGTGTCGCCGGCGCTTTACTCGAACCTCGGTATCTTCCTGCCCCTGATTGCGGTGAACTGTGCAATTCTGGGTTCGTCTCTGTTCATGGTTCAGCGCACGTATAACCTGGCGCAGGCTACGGTATTCGGCGTGGGCAGCGGCGTGGGTTGGCTTCTTGCCATCACAGCGCTTGCCGCAATCCGCGAGAAGCTCAAGTATTCCAATGTACCGGCTCCGCTCAAAGGCCTGGGCATTACGATGTTCATTACTGGCCTGATGGCATTTGCGTTCAAGTCGTTTATCGGTATAGCATTATAGCCCGGAAAATTTCCGAAAGCATCGAATGGCTCCCGGGCAAAAATCCAGGAGCCTTTTTAATTTTTATACCTATGGAAAAAACAGTACGGAGGATTCTTCGCTACTTCTTTAGCGGTACGCTATTTATCGTACCACTTGTTGCTACGGTTTACTTTTTCTTTGAATCATTTCGCTGGCTCGACGGCCTGCTGAATTTGCCTTATCCGGGCGTGGGCTTTGCTATCATCGTTGGTGTAGTAACCGTGTTTGGTTACCTCACAACGCACTATGCATTCCGGACGGTAACCGACGTGCTTGATCATGGCATCAACAAGATTCCTTTGGTGAAGTTGATCTATTCTTCACTCCGCGACCTTATCAGCGCCTTTGTCGGAGAGCGAAGAAAGTTCGATAAGCCTGTTCTTGTCGAAATCAACCGCGAGAACAAGTTGTTTCAGATCGGATTCATCACTGAACAAGATCTCTCAGAGCTTGGATTGCATGATATGGTATCCGTGTACCTGCCACACTCTTACGCCATCTCCGGATTGCACTACATCGTGCCGCGTGATCGGGTGCGTCTGTTAAACATACCCGGTACGGTGGCGATGAAATACATCATATCCGGTGGTGTTTCCGGCCTCAGTGAAATACGACATGATGCTCCACCCCTTTGATTTCTTGCGTTGACCGCGTTACTTCAAGGGGAAGTTCATGAAGAAACTGAACATATTTGCGCGCCTGTTCATATCCCACTCGGGCATGGGACTGACCGTTGTAGTGATACTTTCCGTTGTTGTTTACCTGTTTCTCCGGAATACCCTAATCCAGCGCACTGTAGATCAGCTTTCTGCGATCAATGTCCTCGAAAAGGATTTGATCCAGATGCACCTCCTCCAATTAAGGAACGAACTGGAAGGCCTGAGGGAACAGGCAATAGTTCACCGCTTTTTCGAATCCGAAAACACAGAGGAAGTCAGTCAGGAGTTTGGTGAACTGCTGCGCTTTCATGGCTTTGAATCATCCTGGGTTTACGACGCTAAAGGCAACCTGATTTTTAGTTCCGACAGCACGCCGCGTGACTACCTCGGTACATTGGTCGGCGGCAGGGGCCTTAATTGGGATTCAGTCCGCGTTGTTGATACCACGCCGTCTGTGCCAGGTCACTACACGACGTTGCTGTATCTCATGCCTATCGCTGGCGAGAATGGTTTAGAGGGAACGTTGATTGCGCGACTGGCATTCGAAAGAATACAAAACATACTGCTCGAGCAAACGGGTATGGGCATTACCGGTGAATCATACATAGTAGGCGACGATTTCAGAATGCGATCGCGCTCAAGGTTCTTTCCTGAACGCACTCCCTATGAAATAGTAGCGAACGAGCAAGCGGTGCTACGCACACTCAACGCCAGCGGTCAACGCCAACATATCGTCGAAGATTACAGAGGCGAAAGGGTTCTAAGTGCCTGCAGCGCATTGAAGATCGGAGAGGTCAATTGGGTGATCCTTTCGGAAATGGACCTCAATGAAGCGATGAGACCTGTTAGGGGACTACGCAACTCGCTGATCGGTGTGACCTTCGTTTTGATGATTGTCGCTGTGCTGATGTCCTACGGACTTTCAACCGCCATATCCCAACCCGTGCTGGCGGTGAGAGACCTGATGATGTCACTTTCACATGGCGTTATTCCACGCAAGCGCGCAGCGGCATATCCCGACAACGAGATCGGACAAATGGGTGAGGCCATCAATCAGCTCATTGATGCGTTCGAGAGATCAGTGCTGTTTGCCAACGCAATAGGCTCAGGGCAATTTGATACACCGTATGAGAAGCTCAGCGACTATGACTCCCTGGGTACAGCGCTTATCAACATGCGTGACCGACTGAAGCAACTCAACGAAAATGAAATTCGCCTTGCGAAAAGCAGAACCGCCGCGCTACTGGAAGGTCAGGAACTGGAACGCAGACGGATTACACTTGATCTCCATGACGGTGTTGGCCAATTGCTCACTGCCATTCGTATGCGCGTTGAACTTGTCGAGGGTAACGAAGAACGAAAAAAGGAAATCAAGGCGCTCATTAACGAAACCATTGCCGAGGTGCGGCGCATTTCCTATAACGTCATGCCTCAGGCGCTTGTCGATTATGGACTGAAGGCTGCCCTGGAGGGACTGTGCGACACGACACGAAAGTACTCCGGCGTGAAAGTCGATTTCAACTATGTTGAAACTGGCGATGTACAACCCGATTTTGAGGTAAGCATTGCGATCTTTCGCATAGCGCAAGAGGCGCTGAACAATGTCCTCAAACATGCCGGAGCGACGCAGGTGGATGTTCACCTGGCGTTAAATCCGGAACAGGTCTACCTCATTGTTGCCGACAACGGCAAGGGATTTGATGCCGCCGACCTAAAAAAAGATGAAGGGGGATACGGCCTTAGAAATATGAAGGAACGTGCCCGACTGCTGAACGGAGACTTTGATGTAAATTCAACTCCTGGTCAGGGTACTGTTATTGAAGTCACCATACCATTACATTCAGGAAACGCAGTATGACATCCATCCGGTTACTCCTCGCTGACGACCACCCCCTGATAAGGGAGGGAATTCGTTCACTCCTGAATGGCAATGAACGCCTTACGGTCGTCGGAGAGGTCGAAGACGGTCAGGCGCTTATCGATGAATACAAACGACTTCAGCCGGATGTGGTACTCGCTGACATAAAGATGCCGCGAGTAACGGGCCTGGAAGCCCTCAAACAGCTCGTTTCGGAATTTCCTGAAATTCGCTTCATCCTCCTGACCATGCACGAGGAACGGGAGTACGTCATCAACGCCCTGCGTCACGGTGCCAGCGGCTATGTCATGAAGAATGCTGAACGCGATGAGTTGGTGAAAGCCATCATCACCGTCTACGAGGGAGGGCGCTACTTCAGCCCGGAGGTGGCCAACATCCTAGCCGACACCGTATCCCGCAACTCGACTCAGTCCCTCCCGGAGGTGTCACCAAGGGAAAAAGAGGTGCTGGACCTTGTCGCTCACGGTATGAGTACAAAACAGGTAGCTGACAAGCTGGGGATCAGCACCCGCACCGTGGAAACCCACCGCATCAATATGCTCAAGAAACTTAAGGTCAGCAATACGGCCGAACTGATTCGAAAGGCCATTGAACTGAACATTATTAAACTCTGATATCTCCGATATCCCGGAAAACCCGTACTCCCTCTTCCGGCAAAAACGCCATCCGTTTTGGAGGATTTACCCGATCGCGCGTGACGGGGCTGGGCCGTTAATTTGAAATAGGTGTCAACCAATTAGCGTCCCTATGAATATCGCTAAGAGCCTTTTCCTTGTTACCCTTGTCGGGCTAGCTACCGTGGCTGGCGCTCAGCCCCTTGCGGATGACCAGCCCACGAACGGTCAGGAGACAGCCTGGGTTGTGTATAAGCCCATAAACCGCATCGCCAATAAGCAGCTGTTTGAAAGCCACCTCCTATACGCTTCGCACAAGTATGTGGTCTCGCCCAGGCATCCTGTAGCGGCCATGACCAAGGCGATTCATCGTTCGGAACAAGTTGCCTCCGGCAATGTGACTTCGAAGGGATATCCTGCCTGGACCATCTCGAAGCCAATCCATAGGAAGTAGTTGCAGTCGCACTTGCATAATGTTACTGCACCTGCACCTGCATCTGCATCTTCACCCGCTTCTCCAGCAAATATTCCAGGTCCGTTACTACATTCATATAGTTAATATACCCTTCATACGGCGTATCGTAGTGGCTGAAGTACTTATGTACATCGCCGTCCTGCCAGTACTTCGTACACATATAATAAAAATGATCTGAAGTCAGGAGCCTGGCCCACGTGTCGAGAAGGTCTGGTGCGTCCGCGGACTTTACCTGTTGTTCCAGGCTGTATATCCGCTCCATCGCGTCGTGTTGTAAGCTGTTTCCGAGCCACGCAGAAAGGTCACGTTCCAGGTCAGCCCATGAACTGAAAGCATGTACGTCATACTCCCCCCGGACCGGGTAACGGTCTATGACTTTAGACGGCGTGAGGAAGTCGAAGTCCGGGTGGCGTAAAATTTCTGTTGGAAGGTTCTTTAGGAATTCAAAGATACCCGTCTCCGCCCATTGGTGTTCTCCAAAGGTTTCATAATCCATAAAAAGGTTGATCGTCTCACCGTTGCCGGCAATGCGGTGTATCCAATGCGCGAACTTGGGTGCAGTGAGTGGCCACTGTAGCCAGCCTTTGTCGGAGAAACGAAAAGCAATATCATCTGACAGCTTGTAGTTTTTTAGCAAGCAGGCAAAGGAAGCGCTATGGGGTGGATGGTAGACAAAGTTCGGACTACGTGCGCCCAAAGCGTAGTCCAATCCTTCACACAACACGCCTTTGTAGCCCATGTCGTCGATGAACGAAGCGAGTTCATTGTTGTAAATCAATTCCGTGTTGCGGAATACCGACGGCGTTTGGCCGAAGAGAGCTTCGATTTTTGCTGTGTGCGCGAGAACCTGACGCACAAATTCTGGTCGCGAATACAGGAAGCTAAGTGAATGGTAGTAGGTCTCGGCGAGGAACTCTACGCAACCTGTTTCTGCAAGCTCCTGAAATGAAGTGATGACATCGGGTCGGAACTGTTCCATCTGCTCCAGAGCGGTTCCGGTGATGGAATAGGCAATTCGAAACCGTCCCTCGTGACGGCGAATGAGTTCCAACATCAACCGGTTTGCCGGAAGGTAGCATTTGTCAGCGACGCGATTGAGGATAGCCTGATTGGCCGCGTCATCAAAGTAGTCGTGATCGTAACCGATCCGAAAGCAATTATATGATTTCAGCCGCCAGGGCTGGTGTACTTCGAAGTAAAAGCAAACTGAAGGCATAGGCTCCGGTTTTCGATTCAAAACATGACTACTCAGTTCAGGACCAGGCCGCGGTAGATTTGAGCGATCTTCGCAGCGGCCGCATCCCATGTTACCTGGCTCGCCATCTCTCTCGATCGGCGGGCCAGGTCGTCGTGCAATGCATTGTACTGTAACAACGCGTAGATGTAGTTTGCGTACTTGTCGGTGTCCCAGAAGTCGGCCGTAAGCGCGGGCAGTACCTCATGCGCGCCACTTTGTCGCGATAGCACCCCGGGTACGCCGAATTGTGCTGCCTCAAGCGCCGTGAGTCCGAAGGGCTCTGAGACAGACGGCATGAAGTAGACATCTGCCATGGACAGCAATTCGTCTACCCTGCGTCTGTCGAGAAATCCCGTGAAAAGGAACTTCCCGCCCAGTTTGCGGTAGGCCATCGTTTCCAGCAGGGGGATAAACGCATCGCCGGTGCCTGCGACAACAAATTTTACCCGTGGGTAAACG
This sequence comes from Cyclobacteriaceae bacterium, assembly GCA_036563875.1. Lineage (GTDB taxonomy): Bacteria > Bacteroidota > Bacteroidia > Cytophagales > Cyclobacteriaceae > ZC4RG29. Next base: position 1,383 of record DATCLO010000113.1, on the reverse strand, counting down.
CGCACAACCTTCTCAGCTGTCTCCAGCAAAAACTCAGGACCCTTCTGTCGCGTGACTCGTCCGAGAAATACGACGAGTTTGTCGCGGAATGGGTGCGCTCGTCGCTGTGTTGTCCGCGGATCGATGCCATTATGTACAACGTTTACCCGGCGTGGCGGAATGCCATAGTGACGTTTCAGTTGATCGCGCGTGTATTCGCTTACGGCGATAATCGTATCCGCGGAGTGCAAGGCACGGCGCTCCAGTTCGTACACGTCGTTTCTTACCTCGCTTCCTGCGCGATCAGTCTCCAGCGCATGCACGTGCAATACGAGGGGTTTGCCGGTTCTTGCCTGGATACGGAGTCCCGCAGGATACGTCACCCAGTCGTGGGCGTGAATAAGCTTGAAGTCCAGCTTGCGCGACAAAAGGTCGGCAAGTCGCGAGAACAAATACACTTTTCGATGGATATCAGGGCCGTACGATTCGTGACCCTCAAAATAGCTACCAAGCTGGGTGATGGAGGAAACGGTTTGGTACTCTTGTGGAGCGGATGAATGCTCCGTCTCCTCGAGGATGGCACGGATCGAATGGTATGGACTGAGTTCCAGTGGTATACGCTGAAGGTCGTCCACGAGTTCACTGAGATCATGCTCGTGACCTTCGCGAATGAGTTCTTCCTTCACTGCCCGGTCGACACCGACAATTCGGACATTCTCCAGGGTTGACGACGGATGACTGCGCGGAACAATTAACCGGATGCTTGCAGACGCGCGAAGGGCTTTGACCATACCGTACGTCGCAACACCAAGTCCGCCGCTGATAAGTGGAGGAAACTCCCATCCCAACATGAGGACTTCCATAGGCGGATCTTTTTCTCGCGAAACACTCTGGGTGGACTTGTACGCAATGATCTGGTCTCTGCATGACAGCGGAGACAACAGCACCGACGGCGATGGTTAAGGATTGGGGGACAAACGTAAATTGGTATGAGGCTAAATCATATGACGAAAGTCAGGTAATAGTGGTTGCACGAAATTTTTTTGAAGAGCGCGTACGAACAGGCTATCAGCGGGTGTTGCACGGCAGGTAGGGGCGACGAAACCGCACTGGAAAATAAGGAGGCTGTGCGTACCTTTAGGTTCATGAACCGCATCGACCGACTCACAGCGATACTGATTCATCTTCAATCCAAGCGACTTGTAAAAGCAGAGGAACTGGCAAGTCGATTCGACATCAGCCTTCGAACAGTCTATCGCGACGTGAAGGCATTGATGGAAGCGGGCGTGCCCATTGGCTCCGAGGCTGGCGTAGGTTATTTTATTGTCGATGGTTACCATCTTCCGCCGGTCATGTTCAGCCAGGAAGAGGCGGGAGCCATGCTGCTTGCGGGCAAGCTTGTAG
>DATCLO010000112.1:0-28586 GCA_036563875.1 Cyclobacteriaceae bacterium | reverse complement strand
CTTCCAAGCTGAGTGAGGGATTTCACCGTATGAGATTCATGCATGACGGAGGGGTGTTCCGTCTCTTCCAGGAGGGCTCGGATAGAGTGGTATGAACTGAGTTCCAGTGGTATACGTTGGAGGTCGTCAACGAGATCACCGAGGTCGTATGCCCGACCTTCGCGGATAAGTTCCTCTTTCAGAGCGCGGTCGACACCCACTATCCGGACATTTTCAAGCGATGAAGAAGGATGACTGCGCGGAACAATCAAACGGATGTTTGCAGACGCGCGAAGAGCTTTGACCATACCGTACGTCGCAACACCGAGTCCGCCGCTGATAAGTGGAGGGAACTCCCATCCCAACATAAGGACTTCCATAAGCGGATCTTTTTCTCGCGTAACACTCTGGGTGGACCTGTACGTAATGATCTGGTCTCAGCACGAAGCAGAGACAACAGCACCGACGGCGATGGTTAAGGATTGGGGGACAAACGTAAATTCGTATGGGGCTAATTCATATGACGAAAGTCAGGTATTAGCGGTTGCGCGAAATCTTTTTTTGAAATGCGTTTTGAAATGCGCACACGGGCCGTCTATAGGCCGATCGTGGAAAATAAATACGCTGTGCGTACCTTTAAGCTCATGAACCGCATTGACCGACTCACCGCGATACTGATTCATCTTCAATCGAAGCGACTCGTTAAGGCGGAGGAAATTGCAAGTCGATTCGACATCAGCCTTCGCACGGTTTATCGCGACGTCAAGGCGTTGATGGAAGCAGGCGTGCCCATCGGCTCAGAGGCAGGTGTAGGCTATTTCATTGTCGATGGATACCATCTTCCACCTGTGATGTTCAGCCAGGAAGAGGCTGGCGCGATGTTGCTCGCCGGTAAACTAGTCGAGCAAATGACTGACAAATCAATTCGCGACGCGTTTGAATCTGCCCTCACAAAGATCAAGTCCGTGCTCAATGATCCAGGACGTGAGCACCTGGAGAGTCTGTACTCCCACATCGAGGTGCGGCCAAGCGTGACCGACGGAATGCAGGAGTTCCCCAATCGTTTTCTTTCAGATCTCCAGAAGGCTGTTGTCGAAAAGCGGGCGGTCGACATGGAATACATGGCGCGGTACCGCGATGAACTCACCCAAAGAGTGGTTGAACCGATCGGCCTCTATTACTACGGCAGCGCGTGGCACCTGATTGCCTGGTGTCGGGTTCGGAACGACTACCGCGATTTCCGCGTCGATCGGATTAGCAAGCTTACGCTGACGGACTCGACATTTACGAACCACAACCACCTTTCGCTGCAGGAGTATGTTCAAACGGTGATGCGAAATCACGGCGAGTTACACGAAGCGGTGGTCATGTTTGACAAGAGGACCGCCCGTTATATAGGTGAAAGAAAATATCAGCACGGGTTTGTCACAGAGAGGGACCTGGGCGACAAGGTTCAGATGACATTCCTGACGAGTTTCCTGCCATCGCTCGGACGTTGGCTGGTTACGTATGGCACAGGTGTCGAAATCGTTTCGCCATCTGAACTGAAAGAAGTCATTCAGGCCCACATTGCGGAACTCGTTGAGCACTACAAACCTGCATTGGCTGCCCTGATGGGCGAAAAAATTTCCTGATTGTCATTTCCTGCTGACATAAGGTTGTCAGGGGGTGCGGTTTGATTTGTATCAAACATTACAGTTTATGCAGATCAAGGAAGCAAAACCCCTCAATTTCCTCTATTTCCGCACAAAAACGCGTATTGGAGAACTTGGACGATTCGTTGGCGTCATCGCTCAGGAACTGTACCGTGACGCCGTGCGCTACGACCTGGAAATCACGGGTCCGGTGTACTGGAGCTACCAGGGATTTACAGGTCGCGATTCTGATCCTTTTACCCTGGACATCGCATTACCCCTCGCCGAACTGCCCGGATCCTATCATGGGATGTTCCAGCTAAAGCGTGAAGACGCCTTTCCGTGTGTTTCTATGATTCACGAAGGAAGTTGGGTCGGCCTCCAGAACAGTTATGCCCGAATACTCGAGTTTATGACAGAGCAGGGGCTGGAGGGCTCCGGCAAATTCAGAGAGGTGTATATCAACATCGACTTCATGAATCCCACAGGGAACGTCACCGAACTCCAGGTTGGAATCCATCCGGAATCCTTCGAGCGTTTTCGCCACGTACCGGCCGACGGCGTACCCGCATATGCCAGCTGGTAGGAATTTGGCTGTTTTTGGCCCGGACATTGTACGTAGTTAATCGGCGATTTTTCTGCGATTGGACGCCCTGATAGGCGAGTGAACGGCGTTAATCCGAAACCGGCCGCCATTTGTGCGTATATTTGTTAGTAAATCGGGTCAGGGATGCGTTTAATACGGTGTTTAGTATTGTCTCTTATTATCTGGGGTACTCCAGCAATTGCCGCGTTTGCGCAGGTCAACTGGATGACCTTTGAAGAAGCTGTGGAGGCGTCGAAAAAGGAGAAGAAGAAAATTTTCATCGATGTATACACCGACTGGTGTGGCTACTGCAAGATGATGGACAGGAATACATTCAGCGACCCTGAAGTAGCGCGCATCCTGAACGAGAATTTCTATCCGGTAAAATTCAACGCGGAGCAGCGCGAGGACGTTGAGTTCGACGGCCACGTATTCAAATTTGTACCTGCCGGACGCTATCACGAGTTGGCAGCGTCGTTGCTCAACAACAAGTTAAGCTACCCGACAGTAGTGTTCCTGACAGAAAATTTTGAAATGATACAGCCGCTGCCCGGTTATCGGAAAGCAGTGGAGTTTCACATGATCGCTCAGTACATTGGGGAAGATCACTTCCGGTCGAAGTCGTGGCAGGAATTTCAGCAGACGTATAAGTCGCCGTACGCACGTAAGTAGCCGGCCTTGAAAATCAGTGTCCCTCTTCCTTCTTCTCTTTGCGCTTAACTTTCAGATAATCGATGTAGCCCATAGCGGCAACAAATCCTACAACAACCGCCACTATGGCAATGAAAGCGTCAGCGCCCGATCCGATGTAATCCTCAAACATTGATGTTCTGTTTAGAGCAGCAAATCTATTAATTTCGGCCGATTTTTGAAGATTATTCCTCACTTTAGCCGACAGGATGCCCAGACTGCTGTTACTCAGCAATTCTACCCTCCCGGGAGCGCCCTTTCTGGCCTGGCCGGAAGCTCACATCCGGGACGTGCTCGGTGATGAAAAGGGCGACCTGCTGTTCATACCCTTTGCCGCGGTAACGTTTTCGTACCAGGAATACACGGATGCGGTCAGACGCGTGTTTGCAAATTGGGGGTATTCCGTTCACGGTCTCCACGAGCAAACGGATTATCATCGTGCACTTCAGGAAGCATCTGCGATAGTTGTTGGAGGCGGGAATACGTTCGCACTGTTGAACCAGTTGTATCACAACGATCTCATCACCCTTATCAGGGAAAAAGTACGATGGGGTCTGCCTTACATTGGATGGAGTGCCGGCGCCAACGTCGCGTGTCCTACGATCATGACGACGAATGACATGCCGATCGTGAAGCCGTTGTCGTTCGAGGCACTTGATCTCGTGCCGTTTCAGATTAATCCGCACTATACCGACCAGAGACTGCCGAATCACGGTGGTGAAACCCGACGTCAGCGATTGGAGGAATATCTCGTAATGAATCCCGGCCGGCCTGTGATTGGTTTGCCTGAAGGAATGCTGATTGATGTATTCGAGAGCAGAATTACACTCAAAGGCAATGGTACCGCTTTTCTGTTTCAGTCTGACTCCGAGCCTGTGCCACTCAGTTCCGGCGCCGATCTGAGTCACCTGTTGCGCCCATAAGGGAAATCGATCGCTGATGTACGTGGAATGAATCCCACAGTGGAATCATATTGCCTTATGGTAGCGGTCTTCGTAACTTTATTCATATGATCGCCAGGGCGTGCTTCATAGCGTTGTTTTCGGCGGTGACAGTAGCCGTCTACGGGCAGGAGCCGGTGGACGAAATACGTAAAAGCATTTACTTCGGGGGTGGAAGCTATTACATCGACGAGCAGCAGATTCGTGAAGTTAATGAATGGCTCGATTCCATACCAAACCTTCTCGAGAAGTACGAAATACACCTCATTTCCCACACGGATCCTATCGGCGGACGCGAGTTCAATGAGATGCTGTCGCGCATGCGCAGCGCCGCGGTTCAAAGCATCCTCACACAGCGGATGATTCCGGAGAATCGAATCACCGTTAAAGATTGGGGTTTGGATAACCCGGTATACAGCAACGACACCCACGAGGGCAGGCAAATGAACAGGCGCGTTGACATAATCCTGTATCCGGTAATCTTTTGAGAAAGCCTTTCTTCACGCTCACACTCCCCCGTGAAGCGGCCTTAATGGCCTGCTTACGGCACACCCACACTCTCTATGTGCCCCCTATGTGTCCTATGTCCTATGTGGTTCAATCGTGCTTCAAAACCGTCCGAAATAGGACACTCTTTTGCATATCCGGACGATTTCGCGGGCGTATTTTGATCATCAGACGGGGTAAATCCGCTAAATTGCCGTTGGCACCATTGTTGGAATTTGACGCACAGTAATTCGGGACAGGCATGATAAAACTGATAGATATTGACAAATACGTCGATTCGCGATTCCAGCGGACGTTCATTCTGAAGGGTATTAGCACAGAGGTGGAGCAAGGCGAGTTTGTAACGATCATGGGCCCCAGCGGGGCAGGCAAATCGACGCTCATGAATATCATCGGCATGCTCGATGAGCCTTCCGAAGGGGAGTACTACTTCTTCGACGAGCCTGTGCACAAGATGAAGGAAAAACAGAAGTCGGAGATGCACAAAAACTACATCGGCTTCATTTTCCAGGCATACCACCTGATCGACGAGCTCACCGTTTACGAGAACATTGAAACACCACTCCTGTACAAGGGCGTGAGCGCAAGCCAGCGCAAGAGCATGGTCGCTGAAATGCTCGACCGTTTCAATATGGTGGCGAAGAAGGATTTGTTCCCGGAACAACTCAGTGGTGGTCAGCAGCAACTCGTCGGTGTTGCACGTGCGATTGTAGGACAGCCGAAACTGCTCCTTGCAGACGAACCCACTGGCAACCTGCACTCGGATCAGGGCAAGCAGATCATGGAGATATTCAAGAAACTGAATGAGGAAGGCATCACGATCATTCAGGTTACGCACTCCGAGGAAAACGCCCGATATGGCAAGCGCATTATCCGCGTTGTGGATGGTGCTGTAGTTTCGGATGAACCGGTCGTAGCACTAGCAAACTAAGGGAAGACATGAGTATGAAAGGGTTCTTTGCCGTAGCGCTGTGCGGCATGGCGACTATGGCTTTATCGCAAACTACCGAAACGCTAACCTTTAGGGATGCGGTGAAGATAGGACTGCGAAACAACATCACGCTGAACAAGAACAGGAACGACCTGGAGTATACACAATTGAACAAGACCTCGACGCTTTTGCAGATGGGACCGAGCGTCCGAGCGAATGCCGGTGTATACAGGAATGATGGTAATACATTTAATCAGCAGGCGGGAGAGGTCGTGAACGGCGTTATCGACTACGTCAATGGCTCGATCGAAGCCAGCATGCCGATCTTTTCGGGTCTGCAGGTACTAAATACCCACCGACAGGCCGTCAGCACGAATGAAGCGCAACTATATAAAGTAAACCGTTCCTCTCAGGATGTCATCCGCGATGTCGCGAACCAGTATCTGACATGCCTCCTGGACCAGCAATTGGTCGCCATTGACGAGCAAAACGTGGAAGCGCAAAGAGTGCAGTACGAACAAATCAAGGCGCAGGTGGAACTTGGTACGCGTGCGGAAGCAGACCTCTACAATCAGGAGTATCAGCTAAAGAATGCCGAGTTGCTGCTCGTTCGATCGCGCAACAAGCTTAAAGACGATAAGGCATTACTTGCTCAGACGCTGCTCATTGACCCAGCCACTTCCTTTGAACTTGCAGAGATAGACTGGGATGTGAACCTGGCTGTTGTCGACACCTTGTCGCTGGACCAAATGATGGCTACCGCCATGCAGCGAAGAAGCGACCTTAAGCAGGCAGAGGAGCAGGAAGATGCTACCCTTTATCAATACAGGGCTACGAAAGGACGGTATTACCCCAGCCTTTACGCCGGCGTCAGCTACGGTTCGAGGTACAACTACGTGCACGGTGCAGATAACCGCAGTTTCGATGACCAATTCCGGACCGACAACCGGCAGTTTGGCTACGGTCTCAGCCTTAGCGTGCCTATCTACGGTGGCCTTTCATCCCGCAGCGACGCAGCCCAGGCGAAGGCATTCCACCGCAACGCGAAGCTGGACACTGAGCAGACGAGAATTCAGGTGAGGACTGATGTTATCCGCGCCTACCAAAACCTTCGGGACGCCATCGCCAGCTATGACGCTGCCGATGCTCAGCTTCGCGCGGCAGAGCTCACGTATCGCATGGAAAAAGAGCGCTATGATCTGGGGATCTCCGACATCGTCCAGCTCGCTGTCGTGAACCAGACCTACACGAAGGCTCAGGCCGACTTCCAGAGCGCCCGGTATACGCTGATGTTCCAGCAAATCCTGGTCAGCCACGCTATAGGCACCTTACAGCTGGAAGATATCCCGGAAGCAACGAATTGATTTTCAATTTGTTATTTGTAAGCGAATTCGCTGAGGGTCAGCGCGAGGAAACGTGCTGACCTATAACCCTCCTTACGCCATTTTTTCCTATCTTTGCGGCCCGCCCGAGTGGGCGGGACCTGTTAAGGGAACAGGTATGTTCAACCAAATGCTGCAGCAGTTTGCCCGCCTGCTACAGTGTATCGAGGGCATTTCTTATTTATGGCAAAATCACAAAAACCGGCTGACAAGCCGAAAAAATCCGCCGCCGACCTTGAGCGCGACAAAGCGCCCAAGAAAGTAAAGGCTACTGTTGTGCCGGACGAGATTGAAGAAGACGTTGCGTCCGTCGAGCAGGAAATCAAACAACTCAAGAAGGAAGAGGAGATCGAAACGGAAGCGATCCCCGTAGCCGAGCTGAAGAAGTCAGTGGCGGAAAAGAAGGTACCCGGCGAGTTCGACTGGGATGCATTCGACCGCAAGGGATTTGGTGAAGGTTACACCAAAGAACAGCGGGAGGAAATGGAAAAGATGCTGGCCGGAACTGTCACCTCCGTAAGCTCGGGAGAAGTTGTGGAAGGCATTGTGGTGGGCATCAACGACCGCGACGTTATTCTCAACATCGGGTTTAAGTCTGACGGCCTTGTCCCTCTGGCCGAATTCAAGGACATGCCCGATCTGAAGATTGGAGATAAAGTAGACCTCTTCATTGAAGAGCGTGAAGATGCCATGGGTCAACTTGTTCTCAGCCGACGTAAGGCAAAGCTTGTCAAGGGCTGGGAAAATGTCCAGAAGGCGCTCGACAACGACGAAGTCATCGAAGGTTTTGTGAAACGCAGAACGAAAGGTGGACTTATTGTCGACGTGTTTGGTATCGAAGCATTCTTGCCTGGATCGCAAATTGATGTGAAGCCGATCCGCGACTTCGATCAATATGTCAACAAGGCTATCGAAGTCAAGGTTGTCAAGATAAACTACTCCAACGACAACGTCGTCGTATCTCACAAGGTGCTCATCGAGAAGGACCTGGAGGAACAAAAGATCGCGATCCTCAACAACCTCGAAAAGGGTCAGGTACTCGAAGGTACCATCAAGAACATGACCAACTTTGGTGTCTTCATCGACCTGGGTGGTGTAGACGGTCTGCTCCACATCACGGATATCAGCTGGGGCAGGATCAACCATCCCGACGAGCTGCTTAAACTCGATCAGGTTGTTAAGGTGGTTGTGCTCGACTTCGACGAAGACAAGAAGCGCATCTCCCTTGGTATGAAGCAACTCACGCCTCATCCGTGGGATTCCCTGTCGGAAGACATCCAGGTTGGATCCAAGGTCAAGGGTCGCATTGTCAACGTTGCGGACTATGGCGCGTTCCTGGAACTGCAGCCTGGCGTTGAAGGTCTGATCCACGTATCAGAAATGAGCTGGTCACAACACCTGCGCAATCCCCAGGACTTCATGAAGGTTGGCGACGAAGTAGAGGCCGTTGTGCTCACACTCGATCGAGAAGAGCGCAAGATGTCGCTGGGCATCAAGCAACTCACTGAAGATCCGTGGACGCGTCAGGATGTACTGACGAAGTACGCAGTCGGTACGCGTCATAAGGGTATCATCCGCAACCTTACCAACTTTGGTTTGTTCATCGAACTTGAAGAAGGTATCGACGGACTCGTGCACGTATCTGACCTTAGCTGGACGAAGAAGATCAAGCATCCCTCTGAGTTCGTCAAGGTAGGCGATGAGATGGAAGTCGTTGTGCTTGAACTCGACGCCGCCAATCGCAGGCTGGCACTCAGCCACAAGCACCTCGAAGAAAATCCCTGGGATACGTTCGAAACAATCTTCACTGTTGGATCTGTGCACAAGTGTACGGTGATCAGCAGGAACGACAAGGGTGCCATCCTCGAGTTGCCCTACGGCATCGAAGGATTCTGCGCTGCAAGGAACCTGCAAAAGCAGGACGGCCAGAAGATCGAAGTGGGCGAGTCGCTCGACTTCAAGGTGCTCGAGTTCTCCAAGGACGACCGCCGCATCGTGCTCTCGCACAAGGCTACGTGGTCGACGGAAGAAGACAAGGGCGCAACTACTTCCAAGAAGAAGACGCCTTCAAAGAGCAAGGCTATCGAAAACATCAACCAACAGACGGAAAAGTCTACGTTGGGAGATATAGAAGCCTTGAGCGCACTGAAGGAAAAGATGTCTGGTCCGAAGGAAGGTTCAGAAGAGAAATCGGAATAAGCAACGACCGTTAACATGCAAAAGGTGGTCGTTGACCACCTTTTGTGTTTGCTCCGGGTTGTATTGAGCTGTCCTTTTTTTAGTTTTGTTGCGACGAGCATTGGCCGTCCGTAGCGGACGGTACAACAAGGCGCTGTGGCCGAGTGGCTAGGCAGAGGTCTGCAAAACCTTTTACAGCGGTTCGAATCCGCTCAGCGCCTCTTTGATCAATAGGCCTCCCGATACCTTCCTACTGACTGCTCCGCCGAAAGGGTTACTTCGCGGTGTTGAAAGGTCTCCACAGGGCTTCCCTGATCGGAGGGAGGTAGCTTATCTCATTTAATAGGATCGTTACGTTGGTCGTATTCATTGATACATCTGTATCAAAGTGTAACTGACATTATTCAGACCTTGTAGTTGTTGGTTTTAATCTACAAGTGTCATGAACAGTGCGCGGTTACCGTATGCCTTATTGCTAGCAACGGTGCTAACATCGGCGACAAATTCTGCCGAACTAATGGCAGATGTGATCTATGTGAATCGTACGGCTTCTGGTGCAAACAATGGAACGAGCTGGGCTAACGCGTTTACTTCTCTTTCGGCGGCCTTGAGTGTTGCTGGAAATGGGGATGAAATCTGGGTAGCTAAAGGCACGTACAAACCGGAGGTCGCAGTCGACATCAATGGTGATGGTGTCATCGATCCTCGCGAGAGAACATTCAGGATTCCAAACGGGGTAAAACTCTATGGTGGGTTTAACGGTACAGAAGCCTCAAGGGAGGAGCGTGACTGGCTCGTGAACCCGACCGTATTGAGTGGTGACATCGACAACAACGACAAGCTCACCAATGGCGTCGTTTCTAGTGTTGACGACATCGTGGGAAGTAACGCATACCACGTTATCTACACCATAAACGTCAGTTCTTCTACACGACTTGACGGATTTGTTATCAACGCTGGCAACGCGGACCCTCCACCTTCTCCAAGTGCATTGACTGATCCGAATGAGTGTGGTGGAGGCTGGTATAACGCGCCAGCACCGGCCAGTAGTCCGACACTGGCCAATAATACCTTTCTGGCCAACTATGCGCGCTCCGGAGGCGGATTTTTCTCCGCTCAAAGTGCGACATCTACTGGTGAAATGGTCTCGCTGATTTACCATTGTAATTTCAGGTACAACGAAGCGGACGTTAGCGGAGGTGGGATGGCGATACAGGGTGGACCCGGTATGCATGTTGCGCCGGTGATCCGTGGAGGCGAGTTCTACGCAAATACGGTGTGGAGCAGTGGTGGCGCTATCCACATGTCTCGTGACTACGCCGTCATCGATACTGTAAGATTCATTGCAAATAAGACTACAATAGTTACCGAGGATACAGGTCCCGGGTCTGGTGGTGCCGTTTATCTCTCCCAATCAAATGCAGCATTCTCAACCTGCTTTTTTGCATACAACGTTGCGACGGGAAACCCCACAGATCCGGCTGAAGGTGGAGGTGGCGGTGCATTGTATATCGATACGAGTCCGTTCAAGTTTGAATTTGACGTCTCCCAACCCCGCTTTTTTAATTGTGGCTTCTATGCCAATGCTGTGTATGGCAATGGTGGAGGGGGAGGCGGTGCCGTGGTTCACTACAGCGGTTCGGGGATTCTTCTACCCCAATATGTCAATTGCGTGTTTTCTCACAATTCAGCAATTGATGGCGGAGGTGCTGTGGCCAACTCTTACTACGGACTGAGCGAACCCCCGGAGGGTTACACGCCGGCACTTGAACCCGAGTTTGTAAACTGCACGTTTTCCAAAAATTTCGTGGGATCATCAGACGTCCCGTTCCAAAGTTCCGGCACGCTGGTGGGCGTGGATGCGCTGAAAGTTAAGGTGGTTAATTCAATAGTGACGTCCACTGAACTGCCGATTAACGCAAAGGACCTGATCAGCTACTCTTACTCGCTAGTACAGGGTTCAGGTGGTAGTGGCGCCAGTTGGAATAGCCAATTCGGAATTGATGACGGTCACAATATTGACGCAATCCCATTTTTCAAAAATGCCAACGTACCTCTGGGTGCGGACAATGTCCTCGGCACGATGGACGATGGACTGCAACTGGAAATTGGCTCACCATGCCTCAATACGGGAAATTCTAACGTTCCCGGTCTTGCGGGTGTGTCTATTGACATTAAGGGTGCACCAAGGATTCAGGCTTACAGTGTGGACATGGGAGCGTATGAAGCAACCGGCATTATCTTGTATCCGATTTTCCTTCTGACGCCGTGGGATAAGATTCCCATCGATGGCTGCCTGACCTGTCCCTGGGGCATAAAATTCGGAGATGAATTTTTTGACAATTTCACCTGGAATGGTCCTGCGCAGTTCATAGACTACGGCGATCATGGTGAAATCCTCGGTACGATCGTCAGTACACGGAACAGCGAAATTTCTTTCGATGTGTACATTAAACTGGTAGAACCCAGGACGTGGGCCGAGTGGAACCGGATGGGTAGAAGCTGGCTTGTTTACACGCCGGAATCACAAAGGATCGCACTTAAGTCGCACGAGCAATGGAAATACTGGCAGCTGTCTTCGGACAGCTATCTGAGTGGTATCGGCGAAGTAACCGGAACGTTGCGTCTGCGTCATGCACCTGAGGGATATTATACCGGTTTTCAGATGGGCGATGGTGCGAACGGGTACGATGCGGATTTCGGTATCAGTGGAGGCTTCTTCTATGAAGGTGAACTTCGCATCGGCAGGGAAAGGCGTTTCTTGCAGGGTGTAGGAAGTCTTAATTCGGATGCTGAATTGTGTGAAAGAGATTGCATACCACTGACATCACCTGAGACTTTTGACGGGTACGATGAACGTACAGATCGCACTTCTTTTGTCTTTCCCAATCCCGCTCGCGAAAAGATTGAAATTCACGTTCAGCAAATGGAGGGGACGTTCCTCGTTAAGCTCTATAGCCAGGACGGTCAATTGAGACAGTCAGAGCAGACCATGGGTGACGGCGGCGTAGTTTCGCTTTCGCTAAGAAATCACATGCCCGGAATGTATTATTTGCAGGTGATCGCACCCTCAGGAGAAACAAAGAGTCAGACAATAATCATCGAGTAAACTGCGTTCCGCTCAAAAGGTGGTCGCTGACCACCTTTTGTTTTTTTGCATTCTTGGATTGCACTCCGCTTTGTTTAGCTTTGCTATGAGGGCAAAGGCCGTAGGGGGGATGTGAAACATGCCGCTTATGCTGTTACGGAACGTCACCATCAACTCCACCATCCTTTACACCTCAGCTTTTCTTCTTACTACCATTTTGCACGAGCTGGGACACGGGATAACGGGTGCGCTGCTGGGAAGCGATCCGATACTTCATCATAATTTTGTTGAACACGGATCTGTCGATCATCTATCGCCGCACCGACAGATTGCAATCGCGCTGGCAGGACCTGCAGTGAGCCTCCTTCAGGGGTTCGTTGCAGGACTTGTATTTCTAAAATCGCAAAAACGAAGCCTGTTCGAACTTTTTGTATTGTGGTGGTCTGTCCTCGGCTTCGCTAATTTCCTGGGTTATCTGATGATCGGTCCCATTTTCTCTGTCGGAGATATTGGAAAGGCTTATTCTATAGCGGGCACACCTCTCTGGGTGCAGATATCGTTGGCTGTTGTAGGTGCTGCATTGTTACTCCTGGTCGCTTACAAAATGTCGTCACCTTTCCTGCAGTTTAGTTCGCGTGCGGAATGGATCGAAGATGGCACAGCCCGCAAGAGGTTCTCGTTACGGACCCTCATCCTGCCATGGATAGTTGGTTCCGCAATTATTACGGTACTCTATCTGCCCATTATTGCTGTTGTCAGTATCATCTACCCCGTAATGAGTGGCATGGTTTTCATCTTTCCATGGCAAAATGCCGTGAATGTTCGCGATATTCAACCGGCGTCAGACTCCGCGATCGAACGCATATCGACCGTTGCAGTCGTCCTGCTTGCGATTGTAGCGGGGGTGTTCCGTTTGATTCTTGCCCCAGGGATTCCACTTTGAAGATTAACAAGCATAGCCATGAGACCCAAACCTTCGTCAGTTGATGCCTACCTGAAAGATTTTTCCGGAGAGGTAAGAAAAGCACTCGACAGCATTCGTGCCACCATCAGGGAAGCCCTTCCCGATGGCGAAGAAACCATCAGCTACGGCATTCCGGTCTATAAAATCAACGGCACTTACGCGATCTACTTTGCCGGCTTTAAAAGTCACGTCAGTGTGTACCCCATACCTCCGGGAAGCGAATCCTTCCTGAAGAAAATTGAACCCTATCAGCACGGAAAAGGTACCTTGCGTTTCTCTCTTGTCAAACCTCTACCGCTCGCCTTGATCGCTTCTGTAGCCAAAAATGGCAGGAAAGCCGCCCGAGCCCGCACGACAAAGCCAAAGCGCTGAATCATGTAAAGCAAAGGCGGAATTCTGTAAGGCATTCTGCCAGACGCGGTTGTAACTTGCTGGCTCCAGATTAGCAAACCATGAAACACACATATACGGTCTCTGGCATGAGTTGCCAGGGATGCCGCAACAAAGTTGAAACTGCTCTTAAGGGCGTTGAGGGAGTTACTGACGTACAGGTGGATCTTCCTGCGGGTAAGGCCGTCGTCGAAATGTCGGAGCATATCCCGCTCGAAAAATTTCAGAAAGCAATAGACGACGCAGGAGGCCACTACACAATCTCCCTGCCTGATGGAAACGGCCACGGCCGCGCAGAACAAGCATCAGGTCACCACCACCACGGACATCATCATTCAGATCATGCGCATCACAAAAAGGCTGATGCGTCCGACAAGCAACATAAGTCTTCCGGGAAGGGTGGCGTGTACTACTGCCCGATGCAGTGTGAAGGAGATAAAACCTATGATGCGCCGGGCAGTTGTCCTGTCTGCGGAATGGATTTGGTTCGCATGCCCGAAGCTCCGCGCACGGTTCAGTATACATGTCCGATGCATCCCGAGATCATCCAGGACGGACCGGGTGCGTGTCCCATCTGTGGAATGGACCTTGTTCCGCTCGAACCCGTCGAGGAGGAAGACAATGCAACCTACAGGGAGCTGCTACGCAAATTACGTGTTGCAGTCATATTTACGCTTCCGATATTTCTTATCGCCATGTCGGAAATGTTACCCAACAATCCGTTGCCGCGCATCATGCCATGGAAATACTGGAATTGGGTGCAATTCGCACTTTCCCTTCCCGTGGTGTTCTATTCGACGTGGATGTTCTTTGAACGTGCGTGGCGTTCCATTGTCACGTGGCATCTCAACATGTTTACGCTGATTGGAATCGGCGCAGGCGTTGCCTGGCTGTTTAGCGTCGTGGCGCTTTTGTTTCCCGCTATGTTTCCTCATGATTTCATGACGCATGAACATACCGTGTACGTGTACTTTGAGGCAGCAACGGTAATCCTGACACTCGTGTTGGTTGGGCAGGTGCTTGAAGCCCGCGCACATGGCAAGACGAACAGTGCTATCAAGGAGTTGCTGAAACTTGCACCAAGTACAGCTACGCTAATCAAGGATGGAAAGGAAGAGACAGTCCACATCGGCAGTATTCATCCTGGTGACCTGTTGCGCATTCGTCCCGGTGAAAGAATTCCCGTCGATGGTTCTATCAGGGAGGGAGAGACTGCAATTGATGAGTCGATGATCACCGGCGAGCCGATCCCGGTGAGCAAGAGCGTTGGCGACAAGGTTACGGCAGGCACCATCAACGGCAACAAAACTTTCGTGATGGTTGCCGAAAAGGTCGGGGCCGATACGTTGTTGTCGCGTATCATCGAAATGGTGAACGCTGCAAGTCGTTCACGCGCGCCGATACAAAATCTTGCAGACAGGATCTCGGGATATTTCGTCCCCATTGTCGTTCTGATTGCCGTCATCACTTTTATCATTTGGGCAATTTATGGTCCGGCACCCTCGTACATCTATGCATTCGTTAACGCGGTTGCTGTGTTGATCATCGCGTGTCCCTGTGCATTGGGACTAGCAACGCCGATGTCGGTTATGGTAGGTGTTGGGAGAGGAGCACAATCGGGCATATTGATAAAGAATGCTGAAGCTCTGGAACGCTTGGCTGATATCGGTGTGGTTATTATTGACAAAACGGGCACCGTAACGGAAGGGAAACCCTCTGTTGAGAAGATACTCGCTGCAAATGCAGGAAGCGAGAAGGAAGTTGTGAGGAAAATGGTCTCCCTTAATTCTGCCAGCGAACACCCGCTGGCCCAGGCAACGGTTCGTTATGGTCGCCAACAGGGAATAGAACCGGAACCGGTTTCTGCGTTCGAGGCTGTGACAGGCAAGGGCGTTACCGGCAGGTTGGGAAACAGCTTGCTGGCACTGGGAAATGAAAAGCTGATGGAGCAGGTTGGAGCGTTGATACCGAACGACTTCAGGCAGCAAGTTCAGGAAGAACAACGCCAGGGCAAGACAGTTTCCTACCTGGCAGAAGGAAATAGCGTGCTTGGTGCTGTCGTGATTACCGACAAGGTCAAACCGACGAGCAAGTTGGCCGTCGAGCAACTTCATGAAGCCGGGATGAAGGTGATCATGCTTACGGGCGACAATCCCGATACAGCGCGGGCGGTGAGTGAAGCACTGAAGCTTGATGGCTATAAGGCACAGATGCTTCCCGACGATAAATTCAATGAGGTGAAGCGTTTCCAGCAGGACGGACACAAGGTTGCCATGGCAGGAGACGGTATCAATGACGCGCCAGCGCTGGCACAGGCCGACATCGGCATTGCGATGGGCACAGGAACGGATGTGGCAATCGAGAGCGCAGGCATAACGCTCGTGAAAGGTGACCTCAACGGCATCGCCCGGGCACTAGCGCTCAGCCGCAGCGTCATGCGCAACATCAAACAAAACCTCTTCTTCGCTCTCGGCTACAATGTTCTTGGCATACCCATAGCGGCAGGGTTGCTTTACCCCGCTTTCGGATTGCTTCTCTCGCCGATGATCGCAGCCCTTGCCATGAGTTTCAGTTCAGTCTCCGTAATTGGAAATTCGCTTCGGCTGCGAAACGCGAAATTGTAACACGTTGCTACACGTTTCTTCACGCGGGCACCCCTGCGCCGCCGGCCGCGTCTGTATACTCCATTGCCGCACCAAAGACCCCCGCCGGGCAACTCAGTGCCCTTCAGAGTCTCTGTGGTAAAAGGGGCCAAATGATTATCTTGGGAAAACACTTTCCACAGTTCTCAAATGATATACGTGTTCATCGGTCTTGGTCTGTTGCTGATCCTGATCAGCCAAATCATCAACGTTGACAACGCTAAATTCCTGCTTTCGGGCTACAACATGATGTCCGAAGAGAACAGGAGGAAGGTCGATATTGACAATCTCGTCCCCTACATCAGGAAATTCCACCTCTATCTTGGTATTTCGATAATCGTTATCGGCGTCAACCTGACGTTGCTTTTGGGGACCCTGGCGGCAACGTTATTTCTTGCATTCTACCCAATCCTCGCGTACCTGTATTTCACCATCACGGCGCGCAAATTTTATCCATCCATCCACCGCAAGTGGCACTGGGTGACGATTGTTGTTCTTGCGGCCACGCTGATTTTTCTTGTATACTTGTTTTACGCGGGCCTGAGGGAAGACCGCCTCATTGTAACCAATAACGCTCTTGTCCTTGAGGGAGCCTATGGCGACGAATACGCCCCGGAAGATATAAAAAGTGTGAGCCTGGTAGACAGTCTGCCACCAATTGCGGGGAAGAATGATGGATTCGATCTTGGAACAGTGCTGAAAGGAAACTTTAGGACAAGCGACGGACGGCAGGTTAAGTTGATCTTCAACGCGAAAAAAACGCCATGCATCCAGATCTCGCTGGCCTCTGGTGAAACCATATACTACACGTCCCGCAAGGACGCAACGGAAACAATATATGACCAGATTCGCGGGACATTCCCTGATCTGGCGACAGAATAAAACATGATTCGTCTCTCTCTCGTTTCCATTACACTATGTCTTCTCATCGGGTGTGAGTCCCGGCCCGAGGACCCCCTTGCTTCATTGCTTGCCGAAAGCAAGGACTCGCTGTTTCGCGAGGTGATCGACCATCCGGACAAGTACAGACTACAGATCATTTATACTCAAATCGACCGCGACAAGGACAACAATCCATCCTTCAAAGATTACTACTTCAACGTCGATAGCAATCTTTATTTCAATCCTGCTTCAACCGTCAAACTCCCTCTCGCGCTCCTGTCTTTGGAGAAACTCAACATGATGGCTGTTCCTGGTGTTGACAAGTACACGCCCATACTTTTTGACAGTGCCTTTAGCGGACAGACGCGCAAGCATCACGACAGCACCGCCGAAAACCACCTGCCTTCGATTGCTCACTTCATAAAGAAGGCCTTCCTGGTCAGCGACAACGACGCGTACAGCCGCATGTATGAGTTTATTGGGCAGGGCACGATAAACAGTGCGCTACACGACAAAGGTTACCATGGTGCCCGTATCACCCATCGGTTTGTGAGGATGTCGCCGGAAGAGAACCGCCATACCAATCCCGTACGTTTTGTCACCCCCGACAGTCAGCTGCTGTATTCGCAACCACCGGCGTACAACGGGGATGCGTTTGATGCCGGTCCGGATGAAAAAGTAGGGGAAGCACATTACGATTGGAATGATAGTCTTGTGCATGGACCAATGGATTTTTCGCAGCGAAATCGTTTGCCGCTAAAGGACCTGCATGAAATTCTTCGGTCGGTAATGTTTCCTGATGCCGTTCCGGAGCGCCAGCGTTTCAACCTGATGGAGGACGACTATACCTTCCTTTACCGCTATCTTTCCCAATTCCCGGGAGAAACAAATTATCCCAAATACGACAGCGTGGAATTCTTCGACAGCTACGTCAAGTTCTTCTTTCGCGACAGCCTTCACCGGAAATTGCCGGAGGGCGTTCGGGTATTCAACAAAGTGGGATGGGCGTATGGCTTTCTTACGGATGCATCCTACGTGGCAGACTTCCGCAACCGCGTTGAGTTCATGCTTTCCGCTACGCTGTACGTAAACAGCGACGGGGTCATCAACGACAACCGCTACGATTACGACGCGATCGGCCATCCTTTTCTGTTCTGGTTGGGTCAGACCATTTACGAATACGAATTGACCAGGAAACGGAAACATTCCCCGGACCTGAGCGCATTTGCGATAACCTACGAAAAGCGGTTGCCCGATGGCCGACCTACCATCCGGAACGTTGACAACTGACGACAATCGGTTGCCGCAATTCCTCCTTTTAGTGGTATAGATTTTTGTTATCTTACAATTTTCCTGAACGTGGCGCCTGACAGCCGTCTATGGATATTGTACTTACTGCGGAGAACATTGTGCTTGTTGGCTCCCTGCTGCTGTTCCTCAGCGTGCTGGCGGGCAAGACTTCGTATGAGTTCGGAGTCCCCATCCTGATTTTCTTCCTTGGAATTGGCATGCTCGCCGGTTCGGAGGGAATTGGCGGCATCTATTTCGATGATCCCAAGCTTGCCCAGTTTATCGGCGTCATTTCCCTCAACGTTATCCTCTTTTCGGGCGGTCTCAGTACGCAGTGGACCGCGGTAAAGCCGGTGTTGTGGCAGGGTATTTCTTTATCAACGCTCGGGGTGTTGATCACGGCTGTTACGTTGGGTCTCTTCGTTTATTTAATAGCTGATTTCCGCATCTATGAAGCAATGCTGCTAGGATCGATTGTGTCGTCAACGGATGCTGCGGCGGTGTTTTCAATTCTCAGGTCAAAGCGGCTCGCGCTAACGAGCAATCTGAAACCTACGCTGGAGTTGGAAAGCGGTAGTAACGACCCAATGGCGTATGTCCTCACGTTGCTGTTCCTTGGCCTGGTCCAGAGTCCCGATAAGGACCTCCTTTCCATTGTGCCTACATTTTTCACCCAGATGCTCGTTGGAGCGTTGGCAGGGTACGGCTTCGGAAGGATTACCAAGTTTTTTATTAATCGTATCCGACTTGACTACGAGGGACTCTATCCGGTCCTCGTCATTGCGTTGATGTACATAACATTTTCGGCAACTGAGTTTATCTCCGGTAACGGATTTCTTGCAGTATATCTCAGTGCGCTTTATCTGGGAAACCAGGAACTCATTCACAAGAATACCATACTGAAAATGTTCGATGGCCTTGCATGGCTCATGCAGATTATCTTGTTCCTGACCCTTGGGTTGCTCGTTTTTCCGTCACATATCATTCCGGTGTTTGGTATAGGACTTCTGATTTCCGGTTTCCTCATACTCGTTGCACGTCCTTTGAGCGTATTCCTTTCCCTGGCGTTCTTCAAGATGAAATTTCGGGGAAGGCTCTACATTGCCTGGGTTGGTTTGCGTGGGGCTGTACCGATTGTGTTTGCTACGTATCCCATGCTTGCCGGTATTGACAAGGCCGACATGATTTTCAATATCGTCTTTTTTATTTCCGTAACTTCCGTCTTGATACAGGGGACTTCACTGCCGGTGGTAGCACGCTGGTTGCACGTCGCGTTGCCGGAAAGTGTCAAACCCACCGCTAAGGAGAGTCCGCTGCCACCCGAGCTTACTAAGGCAGTGATGAGGGAGATCGAAATTGACGAAGACGGATTCGCGGTAGGCAAGAAAATTGTTGACCTTGGTTTTCCGAAGTCCGCCATTATCGCGATGATTCGGCGTGGCGACAAATTCATTACACCGAATGGTTCTACGGTGATAGAACCTAATGACGTGCTGATTGTCCTGTCAGACACTGAAAGTGGAATGGATAAGGTCTTCACGGCGCTCAAACAACCGGAAAAGCTGAACACTGAACTATGAGGTGACATGGAAAAGAGATTTATCGTATTGATTGACTTCTCAGAGTATTCGGATGACCTGCTTCGGTATGCACACGACTGGAGTACGAAGACGGGAGCAAGCATCCTTCTCGCGCACAAAACCGAAGTGATGGTGCCCGCTATGGCGGATACGGCAACTCGGGTAGCCCTTGCACAGGTCACTAATGAAGAGGCGATGAAGCGACTGGAAGCTTTCGCAGGTGACATATTGCCGCGAGAAGCGAAAGTCGACTTTCTGGCATCTGACGAACCTATTGATAAGGTATTTGACAAAGTTCGTTCAGAGTCGACTGATTTCCTGGTGCTCATGGGGTTGAAAGGCACAGGAATGCTGAAGCAAATCTTTCTGGGAAGTTTCGTGATTGATGTGATCGATCAGGCTAATGCTATCGTGGTAGCCATGCCCCGCCATGTCACGCAGTTTCTGTCGGAAAAAATATACGTAGCCGTCCACAGTAAACATCAGTTGAACACGAAAGCGCTAGATACGCTATTGGATTTCACACAAGGGCAGGTGCGTGCCGTCACTTTTTTTTCCATGGCAGATACCAAGATTGATCTTCCGGATATGGAGGAATACCTTGCCCAATTGGTGAAGGAGTACAGTGGTCGTTTAAGTGCGGATTACGCACTCTATTATGGCGATAATGTTTACGACAGCATTCGAAAGATTATTAACAATCAAACTACGGAATTGTTGGTAATACAGCGCGGTTCAGAATCGCTTACGCACCAGCCATTCCGAAAGTTTATTATTAACGAGTTGGTGTATGAGGGGCAAACGCCGTTGGTGGTGTTGCCTTAGGTGTGTTGGTGTGTTGATGTGTTGACGTTGGTGCTTCGGTCCAAAGGATGCAGGGGGGTATGGGGTGGTACCCGGCACAATTATTTAGTGGTGTGATGAATAGCGAAGACATTCAGAGGTTTATTCACGACGGATTTGTAAGAATTGACAATGCCTTTCCGCGGGAGGTGGCGGAAGAGGGGAGGAAGATATTGTGGAGGGATACGGGATGCGATCCGAATGATCGGTCGACCTGGACTAAGCCTGTCGTGCGACTGGGTGGATATGCTGATCCGCCATTCTTGGAAGCCGCCAACACTCCGGTGTTGCACAAGGCCTTCGATCAGCTTGTGGGGAAGGGCAGGTGGTTTCCGCGGAATGGATTGGGAACATTTCCGGTTCGTTTTCCATCGGAGGAAGATCCCGGCGACACGGGTTGGCATGTTGATGCGAGCTTTCCGGGTGAGGATCCCAATGATTTTATGTCGTATCGCGTCAATGTCGAGTCGAAGGGTCGCGCATTGCTCATGTTATTCCTTTTTTCTGATACAAGTGAGCGTGATGCACCTACGCGCATACGGGTAGGTTCACACCTGGACATGGCGCGGATACTTGAGCCTCATGGTGCGCGGGGCCTTGGTTTTATGGAAATCGCGAAAGAACTGGATCGTACAAGCCATTGTCCCGAAGTACTTGCCACTGGTAGCGCCGGTACTGTCTACCTTTGCCATCCTTTTCTGGTTCATGCTGCGCAGGGTCATCGGGGATCAGAACCAAAGTTCATGGCACAACCGCCTCTTATTCCCAAAGAAGAGATGAAGCTGCATCGGGAAAATGGTGATTACTCGCCAGTGGAACAGGCAATCCGGCTGGCGATCGGGCTATCGTCTTGATAGTACAAATGCCAGTCCACTAACAGCAAACGACTCTACAACGGACGTCCATTCATTGGCGCTGTTCATTTCAAAACCACGGGGAATGTGCAGTATCAGGAACCAGATGAAGACCATAATTCCCGATAGTTTACCGGCCAGCGGAGCTGTTGACGGGATCATCAGTCCGATGCCCCCTGCTATGAGCGCGACTCCGGCAAGGTAAGTCCAGAACAACGCCCCCGGTATCCACGACGGAACAAGGGTTTGAACGAATTGCCAAAAGAGGAAGTGCCGCACGCCGCAAAGGATCATGAAGAGGCCTAGGCAGACTCTTCCCAGAATTTTGAAACTGTGAGTCTGGTTGACAAAATCCAGAAGCGACGATGGCCTGGCGCGAACGAAAGGTAAGGTTGCCGCTACCGCGAATGCTCCTCCGAAAAAAGTCAACGCCTTGCCGGCCATTGTAAGCCGGCCTCCCAATTCGGGTTCTGCAATGAGCGTGATGACTTGCCGCACCAGAGCCCAGGCAAATACCATCACACCCACGAGTATGAATGCACCGCGTCCGCCTTTTTGGAGGAGTACAGTCATCCCGGCAACAATCAGGATCATGGCTGAAGCGTACGCCCAAACCAGCCTCCCCGACGTGCCTTCCGGCCATGCCGGTGCCCTGCCAAAGAGGAAATCGCCATAAATGAAATGAAGCACCGCCCATCCCAGGGTTGCCAGGGCGAACATGTTGCGGCCAATGCGTTCGAGGGAGGTCGAGTCTTTTATTGTTGCGCCGGTTACCGTGAGCATAGATAGAGGGATTTGTGAGCAGGAATCTAGGATACTCTAAAGGAGGTTGCTCTTCCAAAAGCCCGTCAATTTCCGACCATTTTTGTTAGCTTGTCGCTAATCGGCGGATTTCACGAAGCAGTGATGATGAAGCCAAACGAGGCCCGTGGAAGAATTTGATCGAAAATGAACAAAATAAAATCGGCAGAGTTATGAAGTGGATTTACTTAATAGCACTCTTGTTGCCTGTCAGTCTCGCCGCGCAGGGACAAGCAGAGGACAACCTGAAGAGCAAGGGCATTGTGTTGCCACCGCCCGCTAAGCCCGTCGCCAACTACGTTACGTCAGTTCGTGTCGGTAACCAACTCTACCTTTCCGGTCACGGTCATTGTGGTGAGGCACAACCATTTGATGTCGGAAAATTGGGAAAAGACCTCACTGTTGAACAAGGTTATCAGGCGGCGCGCAATGTGGGATTGTGTATGCTGGCAACGTTGAAAGACGCGCTCGGTGATTTAAACAAAGTGAAGCGGGTTGTGCGCGTGCTCGGCATGGTGAATTGTACGGAGGATTTTGTGGATCATCCTAAGGTGATGAATGGGTTCTCAGATTTGATGGTCGAGGTGTTCGGAGAGAAGGGCAAGCACGTTCGCTCCTCCGTTGGGATGAGTTCCCTGCCCGGTAATATTGCCGTGGAGATTGAGATGATGGTGGAGTTGGAATAACGTGTTTACGTGTTTACGTGTTTATGTTGGTCCGCAACGATAAGTGTGATTGCATGCATTAGTCGTTAGTATCTAAGGATATCGTTTAACGTTCTGATCGAATGCTGAAGTTCTTCGGTTTCGATGTTTCCGATTCTTTCGACGAGGCGATCTTTTGAGATGGATCTTATATGAAACACCAGCATTTCAGATATGTCTTTCAGTCCATTCGATTTGGTTGGTTGTAGAACAGGGTTGCCCTTATACCTTTTGATGTTAGTGGTCAGGGGCATGACAATTACCACTGGCAGGAGCTCATTCAGCAGGTTGCCACTTACGATCACGACCGGTCGGAACCCAGCCTGTTCACTACCTTTTGAGGGATTGAGGTTGGCATACCAGATTTCGCCCTGTTTCACTTCTCAAGCTGTTTCAGATAGTCTTTCATGCCTTCTTCAGCGATAGTCAGAATGTCTTCGTCTTCAGAGGCCACTTTATAGGACTTTCGGTACTCAGCCCTGTCCAGGTGCTCCAGGTACATTCGAAGTGCGGTCTCAATAAGTCTATTCTTCGGCAGCGAAAGCGCCTTTGCCTTTTCTGCGAGATGCTTCAATAGATCATCCGGAAGGGTGCTTGTGAATGTTGCCATAGACTACTGATGTAAGTGTCTTTTACAAATATATTTGATATTTTCAGATCGTACGTATTCCGGAAGAATAATTTGCTTTTGAGGGTCGTTCGAATTTCATACTGTTCGACAGCGCAAAACAAATCCCGTTGAGAGTCTGAGGACTGAGTAAGGTCTCATCTTTACCTGTCAATGCACAGGAACCATCCGTCAATTCAAAACCTTCAACGGTCAATCCGTCCGGACCGGCAGATAGTACATACTTTATATTTCTGGCAAGTTCGCTGATCTGTGCCAGACCCCTCCAGATATATTGCGATCCTGGTGATACTTCTTTGTGTCATCCAGGCAAGAGCCCAAAACCTGGAAAACATTGGGAAAACAAAACCCTTCTCCATTTCCGGAGGTGTATCCAGCCGGCTTGTATTTTACGACGCTTCCGGTGTCCCCCAGCGCAGGGATCCATTTGGATATGTGCTGAGTGGAAATGTAAATGTGGGCATTTACGAACTCTACCTTCCTTTTTCGTTTACATATTCGAACCAGGGGACTTCCTACAGCCAACCCTTCAACCAGTTTGGCGTCAGTCCGACCTATAAATGGGTGACGCTTCACCTGGGATACCAGAACATCACGCATTCCTCATTCACACTCGCGGGTCATCAGATGCTTGGGGCCGGATTTGATCTTAACCCCGGCAAGCTGCGAGTCGGATTCATGTACGGGCGCCTTCGACGTGCCACTCGCTTTATTCCTCCGTCTGACAGTCTTTCTCTGGATACATTACTTCAGATACATCCACTTCCAGTCGCCGAAGATCCCGTGTACAAACGAACTGGGTGGAGCGCGAAGATCGGCTACGGAGACCATAGCAATTTTATAGATCTGATTCTTTTCAAAGCTGCGGATGATCCTTCGTCGATAGCAGACGATTCCATCAAGCAAATCGTTCGACCTGCTGAAAATGCGGTCATCGGTATCAATGCCCGTAAGATGCTCTTCAAAAAGCTTTCTATCTATTTTGAAGGAGCCATTAGCGCATACACGCGGGACAAAGAATTTCAGGATGAAAGTTCCGCAAGTGATTCTGTCAACCTATCCAAACTTTTCAAGCCGTTCATTCCCATCAACGGCACCACCTATTATTACCGTGCTCTGAAAACTGGTTTGAACTACACGCATACGCGATTTAGCGTACAGGCTGAATACCAACGCATTGATCCTGACTACAAGTCGATGGGCGCATATTTTTTTAACAACGATATTGAGTCGATCAGTCTTACGCCGGTATTCTACCTCATGCAGAATAAGATCATAGCGACCACCGGCCTGATCCATCAACGCGATAACCTGAACAACAAGAAGTATGCAACCACGAGGCGCACGATGCCTCGCCTGAACCTTTCGATCAATCCCAGTTATCGCTATGGATTTGATATCGGATACCAGGATATGCTTACCAGCCAAACTTCAGGACTGATTGAATTGACGGACAGTACGCGGATGAAGACAAGTAATCCCGGGATTACTCTTGGAGGGCGTTACAACATCATTGACACGCTCCGTACCCACACTTTCATGCTGATGTTTAACCAGTTTGAACTCAAGGATAAGAACCCCACAACGCAGCTGTACAGCGAGTATTCGGCAGCGATCATCAATTTCAGCTACAGCTTTTACCTCGTGAAGAAAGCCCTGGGATTGAATGCGTCCTTTACGTCAAACAAACTCGATAGCTACAACGGCGTCAATGAATCATTTGGATTCGCCCTCGGGGGATCGAAGGGCTTTGAAGGAAGCAAGTACACTGTCAACGGAAGCTGGAGTGCGAACTTCTCAGATTTCGGTGATTCTCAAAGCATCAATGCGGGACTTGGATTTACTCCGGGGGGCAGGTTCTCTGCCAATCTCAATCTTACTTACCTGACTGTGACCTATCCGGGCTCGCAATTCAATGAGTTCACAGGGTTCGTGGAAGGTCGATACAATTTTGGAAAAAAAGGAAAGCCATGAAAAAGCAATGTCTGATCTTCAAATGGGTTGTCTTGTTGGCGATTGCCATTCCACTGCGGAGTGCACATGCGCAGGATATTGTTGAAGTCACTACGCAAGTGCTTCCACCCTTTGAGGCTAACTTTTCCAATTTTCAAAACAAAGTGCTTGTAACGGTCCGCAACACGACCGGACGCTTGATTGAATGCCGGCTTTCGGGAACACTCGCATCGGACAACGTTACGATCACGCTGCCGGAAAACGGAATTTCACCAATTATACTTACCGCGAACCAGATAGTTCAACTTACGGGACCTCAACTGATGCCATATTTTCAGGAGCAGAACGTCTCAGTTGCGGGCGTTACCAAGCAGGAATTGTATCATGGAAGTGGCCTGCCTGGAGGAAATTATCAACTCTGTCTCAGAGCTGTGAACATACTTAATGGTGAGTTCCTTTCACCCGCTGCTCCCTCCGGATGCTTCATGTTTGCCATACAACAAGACATTCCGGAGGACGACGTACGTCTGACGACTCAGGTTATTCCGCCGTATTCTACTTATCCCGAGGATTACATCAACCAGAACAAACTGATAGTTATTCTCCAGAATCGTTCCGGTTCACCTCAGGAATTGCGCCTTACCGGGACGATCAAGGGTAATAACGGTGTGACAATTACGATCCCGCCATCATTCGTTCCCTCAAAGCCCATTCTGCTTTCTCCGAGACAGGTGCTTCAGTTAGTTGGTAATGACCTGCGAGAATACTTTAGTGAAGACGTTTTGCAATACGCAGGAATCAGTAGGGAAGATGTCGCGAGAGGAAACGGGTTGCCGGAGGGTAACTATCAGATCTGTTTGCAGGCGTTGGACTATAACACGGGGGAACCACGTTCGCCGGGAAGTCCCTTGGGTTGCGCGATGTTCGACCTTCGCCAATATGAGCCGCCGATCATAATTCAACCCGCATGTAACACTACGGTAAATGCGACGCAACCGCAGAACATCCTGTTTACATGGAGCATTCCGGCCGGTGCCCGGCCTGACCTCGTGGAGTATGTCTTGAAGATCGTCGAGATGTATCCCCAAAGTATCGACCCCAATCAGGCCATACAGGCTGCAAACATACCGCCGCTTTTTGAAAAGGTTGTCCGGACTAACAGCTACGTGTATTCCTTGGCTGACCCGAAACTCGAAGTGGGCAAGACGTATGCTTTCCGCGTCACGGCAAGAATGAATACGGCATCGAGGCAGGCGAGGCGATCCACGCCCCTCAACTTCAGGAACAACGGGAACAGTCAGGTGTGTACGTTTACCTTTGGTGCGGCGGCGACCAACCAGGTCGCCATGGAAGAGATTGTGCTCGTTCATGAGGGATTCAAGCGTACGGTCGATGTAAATCCAATTGATGTACTCACGATTCCGGCAGCGCAGTCAACCATGGCTCCTGATCCGGAAGACAGCCAGGCATGTTCAGCAGACTGCAATGTACCGGCGCCTGCAAATACTTCCTCCAAAAGTATTGCTCCGGGTGACGAGGTGAAGGTGGGTAAGTTTACGATGACGGTGACGACAGGAAATGCTACTGCAGGAACAGGAAGGATTGCAGTAAACTTCCTGAATACACCTATCAACGTTCAATGGAACAATATCCAGGTGAACACGGACAATGAAGTGTTTGGCAACGGCAGTAAGATAACAGCCGTAATGGATTTTGCCGCATTGTCCGGAAACGCAGTAACCACTCAGACAACACCTAATCCCAACCTTGGATCTATTGCTTCCTTAATGCAAACGGCACAGCAGGCCAGCAGAAGAGTGAGCATGTTCCCGGCCAACAACTCACAATCAATAGGCCTACCTGTTACTCTGGATCAGGGAAACTTCAACCTCGTCATCCTCGGATTGATCTTTACGCCAACCGGGGCGACGATGAATGCCATAACCGCTGTTGAGCTGACGAATAGTACTGCCCCTAACGACTACCTGGTTTTGGCTACAAGCACTTGTATCCGTCCGAATGGCTTTGGTGATGATACTGAGTTGGTATTGGCTGACAACAAGACAATTCCGTTGTCCAACCGCGTGTCCATGATCCTGCAACAGAAAGCAACGAAGGCTACATTCGATTGTCAGGGCATTGATGCCATTGAAGTGAGCGGAACTCTTCGGTTCGATCGTGATCTTGTACTGCCGGTAAACGCGTCCGGTGAAGTCGTTGGTGGCGATACGCGCCTGTCAGCTTCTTTTTCTACCACTATAACCAACTACAATAACTGGACGGCGAGCATCAATAGTTTGAGTCACGCCTTTACCATTCCGGAATTGGTAGGATTCAAGTTTGAGGCGTCAAATATTACACTGGATCATTCGTCAAGCTCGAACCCCGCTGGCGCCAACAACGCGTTTCCTGCAAACTATCCGGGGCAAGGCAACGCGTGGACCGGAATCTATATTGGTAGCTTAACTGTAACACTTCCATCGTCGCTTAAGGACAACAACGCTCCAATTAGCTTTGGCGCAAGCCACGTACTGTTAGACAAAAACGGGTTCACAGGCAACATAAATCCGCCAGCAGCAATTCTCGCTAACGGGCAGTTGGGAGGATGGAATTTTAGCATTAATGACTTTTCCCTCAACATACTGAGTTCGACACTCGTCGGCGCGGGTATGGGTGGCACGCTTCAAATACCCATTTCGATCGACGAACTTGAGTATGAGGTGGCGTTTGAAACATCCACGTCCGAAGATGACGAAGTCGATTTTCATTTCCAAATCAGCACGACACAGGCTATCGACGTGGACATGTGGTTTGCCGAGCTTGACCTGGATGCTACGTCGACAATTACCATTGCAAAAGAAGGGATGGTATATCGTCCAGAGGCGATTCTTCATGGCAACGTAACCATTAGCTGGAATCCGAGTTCGGCTTCCAAGCCTGGAGGCGGCACTACTGCGGTTTCAAACATCAACATTCCAGACCTGCGGTTTGAGAATTTTCGGATCACAGGTGGAACAAGTCCATCAATTTCTCTGGGTGCGGTTCAACTTGACAACTTTGACAACGATCAGGCGGGATTGGCGGGTTTCCCTCTTGTGCTTAACTCGGTTAGCCTGAACGGACTTGATCAGTCGAACAT
>DATCLO010000111.1:0-2658 GCA_036563875.1 Cyclobacteriaceae bacterium | reverse complement strand
GTTTACGAGAGCCCATGGCCAAATAATATGCCATCGAAAAAACAATGAATACGAGGTATTTCGTACCCTCGGTATGTCTGAAAACGGACGGTTATGACCGGATGTGGGAAACTCCTTAATAAGGTATTTGACCCCAGCCCTCTGGGGGTGCTTCAGTGGCCTCATTGGGGCACGGGGCTATCCAAGTAAATCTCGCATACCCATTATCTGATGGAAGATATTTTACATAATATCTGCCTCCATTAAGGATTGGAGAATGTTTCAATAACATATCCGCCCCCTCATGCACAATACCATTACCTCAAATTGATAAAAAATATTTTTCCCGTGTTGCCCATTGGTAATACCAATGGTGTACCTTCCGTCCTTCCTAAGCTGGCCTCTCTTAACAATTCCATGCGCCTCAACCCCGTCTCCTATGAACAACCCATTACTCTACCCCACGTGCATTCTCGCTGCCCTGGCATTCCTCCTCGGTTCAGCAACGCCGAAAGACACATTCGATAAAATCACCGTCCGCGAATTTCAACTCGTAGACGAAGACGGCACTGAACGTGCATCCATAAAAGTCGAAGCCGAAGGACAAGTCGTACTTCGGCTTCGCGATCAAAATGGAGCCATCAAGGTGAAGATGGGTGCCGA
This sequence comes from Cyclobacteriaceae bacterium, assembly GCA_036563875.1. Lineage (GTDB taxonomy): Bacteria > Bacteroidota > Bacteroidia > Cytophagales > Cyclobacteriaceae > ZC4RG29. The sequence goes on along the minus strand of DATCLO010000111.1, from coordinate 2,016 downwards.
CGAAAGCGGCTCCGGTTTAGTCCTCCTCGACCGGCAGACAACGCCATCAATTCACGCCCTGTCCAAAGACGGAGGAACCCTGACCATCCTGGATAAGCAAGGCACCGAACGTACCTACTAACCCAATCCCACCATCCTCGATTTATCCAATCAAACAAATCGAATAACCGGACGGATTAAGACCCATACTTCTTGCGAAAAAAGAAGTACGAAAGCCCCCCCAGCACAAAGGGAATGAGCATTCCCAAAATGGACGCATCCAGCCCCGCGGCGGCTATCAGTGAAAACGTAGCCCCGATCAGATCGAAGAAAAGACCAGCGTATGCCCACTCCTTCAACCACCTCGGGATTCCGGGGACCAGCACACCAATGGCGCCGATGATTTTTGCTATGCCGATGAAGGCGACAAAATATCGTGGATAACCCAGCGTGTCGACAATGAGCGCAACGGACTCATCCGTCACCATAGCGTTTGTTACCCCGGACATCAGCATGAAAAGAGCGAACAGGCCCGTAAAGATCCAGTAGAAAATGTTGAGTTTCTTCATAGTGTAGTGTGTTTGACGTAGTGCAACTTAGCCAGTAGCCTGAAGTTAGCCAATGGCCTCTTCCGACAATTTTCGGGCGGTCTGCGACACTTGTTCAGTTACAGATGCAGGCGGCAGAGGCACGCAATAGCCTATAGGTAATCGCGGCCGGGACGCAACAATTGTGGGTCACAATATCCACACATACCCTCAAAAGAGACTGAAATCGGCCACAAATCAGCGCCTGGGCCTTCTGAGGCGCTACAGGCAATGCTGGCATGTTTTTTTGCCCTTTGTTGCCGGATGAAGCTTATCTCGCGCACCAAATTTCGTGAAATCACGGCCACCTTTACGCAGTGGCGGCAATGGCATTGGCTCGTCAAGTATGCGCCACTGCTTCCAGTGTGGCTGTGGTGCTGCATCAAGGCGAGAAATCTGTGGTTCTTCACGACAGCAAACCCTCGATTGACTTTCGGCGGATTTACCGGTGAGAGCAAAATGGAGATGTATAAGCTCCTGCCGCCGGAATTTATTCCGAAGTCATTCCTCGTAACACGAAGTACCCCTTTTTCAACGCTATATCGCATTGTAACGGAGGAACTATCGTTTCCTGTCGCTGTAAAGCCCGATGTCGGGCGAATGGGACTGATGTTTCGTCGGATCAACACCCTTGAAGAATTGCGGGAATATCACAGCGTCATGCGCGCCGACTACATCATACAAGAGTTTGTAACGTATCCGATCGAAGTAAGTGTCTTCTACTACAGACTTCCCCATGCAGCACGTGGGCGCGTTACCGGCTTTGTGCGCAAAGAGCCGCTTACCGTGACTGGGGATGGTGCTTCATCGTTGCGAACGCTGATATTACAATCCGAAAGAGCACGTCACAGGAAGAACGAATTGTTCGCGCGTCACGCCGCTGAGTTGGATGTTGTTCCCTCCCGGGGTGAGCGATATGTATTGTCGCAGGCGTTCAATCTTAGTCGCGGTGCGCTCCTTATCGACATTAGCCATGAAAAAGACGCAGCACTGCTCTCCCTGTTCGATGGACTTAGTCGCCAGGCAGGCTTGTGCTTTGGAAGATATGATCTTAAGTGCGCATCCCTTGACGACCTGAAGGCAGGAAAGAATTTTTCCATCCTGGAGTTCAACGGCGCCGGCGCAGAACCACATCACGTGTATTGTGAAGGTCATTCATTGATCAGCGCCCTTCGAATTCTCGCGCATCATTGGCAGGTTCTCTGCAAAATCAGCATAGCAAACCAACTTGGCGGAGCGGAAATCTGGGGTTTTCGCGACGGCCTGAATCACTTCATTCAATCAGAAAAACACTTTTCACGCCTGCGTCGCCTTGACGCTGCTACACCACACGCTTCGGAATCATGGTCGGAAACTCCGTCGCCGGAAACTGCAATCGGAGTTCCTATGGTGGAATTCCGCCGTACTCAAAACTGAAATACCATGAAGTCCGATAACACCATCATTGAAG
>DATCLO010000110.1:0-86216 GCA_036563875.1 Cyclobacteriaceae bacterium | reverse complement strand
AGGAAGGACTGAATGGATTCACACAAGACCTCTACCAACTCGAAGCCATGTACCTCGTTCTGAAAGAGGAAATGGAACGAAACCCCAGCGCTAAGGTTAGAGACGCGTTGGTGCTTAACCTTCTTGTGCGCATTGATCTGCTGACGCAACAACTGCAGAAGTTGGATAATGGCAGGAGGGATGAGGGAGCGAAGAGGGAGTCATGAAAGGTCGGTAATCGGTAGTGCGGCTACTTCCAGGGGCGTACCCCGAATCTTCCGCCTACTGCCAACTGGTCTCGCTCAATTCAAAGTGCTCCTTCGCCGAATCCACAATCCTTAGATGGTCACACTTCAGAATCCGCGCGGGAAATTTCTTGATGATCCGATAATCGTGCGTCGCCATCAAAATGGCCGTTCCGCTCTTGTTGATTTGTTGAAAGAGTTTGAGAATCCCATCTGACACGGTGGGGTCAAGGTTCCCGGTAGGCTCGTCGGCAAGCAGAATTTGTGGTTCGTTCAGAAGTGCCCTGGCGATTACGACGCGTTGCTGTTCGCCACCGGAGAGTTGGTGCGGCATCTTTCGTTCCACGGAGCCAAGGCCGACCTGCATCAGTACTTCCGACATTCGCGCGCGCATCTTCCCCTTGTCGCGCCAGCCCGTCGCCTGCATCACGAACAAGAGATTTTCCGCGACGGTGCGATCGGAAAACAGCTGGAAGTCCTGAAAAATGATGCCGAGCTTTCTTCGCAACAGCGGTACCTCAGAAGGGCGGATGTCGCGAATTGAGTAACCCGCCACTACGATTTCTCCGAGTCGCAAAGGAAGATCGGCATAGAGTGTCTTAAGGAGTGATGATTTCCCTGAGCCCGTCTTTCCTACAAGGAACACGAACTCACCCTTGGCAATTTCGAAATGGACATTTTCAAGAACCGTATTGTGGTCCTGAAAAATGCACGCATCCGTGACCTTTACTACAGGTTCATTGGAAAACATCACCTCGGGGTTAGTCCTCAGAAAGCATTAAGCCGGCACCTTCTCGGCAGCGCGGGCATTGACTTTCTTATGATCGGCAAGGAATTTCTCAAGACCAATATCCGTCAGAGGATGCTTCAGCAGTCCGGTGATTACGTTAAGCGGACACGTGGCCACATCCGCGCCGATTTCCGCGCATTTGATGAGGTGGATCGTATGGCGGATGGAAGCAGCCAGGATCTCGGTTTCGAAACCGTAGTTATCGTAGATCAGACGAATCTGGCGGATCAGTTCAACGCCATCCTGTGACACATCATCAAGTCTTCCCAGGAACGGCGATACATAGCTGGCACCGGCTTTGGCTGCAAGCAACGCCTGCCCCGGCGAAAACACCAGCGTGCAGTTCGTGCGGATTCCTTCAGCAGCGAACTTTTTGATAGCCTTTACGCCGTCGCGAATCATGGGCACCTTGACGACGATCTTGTCATCTATCTTAGCAAGCTCCCTTCCTTCCTTTATGATGTTCTCGAAATCCGTTGCGATTACTTCAGCGCTGACGTTGTTGTCGACAATATTGCAGATGGCTTTATAGTGCTCCCGGATATTGGATTCGCCACTAATGCCCTCTTTGGCCATAAGTGAGGGGTTGGTGGTAACGCCGTCCAGCACGCCAAGATCGTAGGCCTCCTGGATTTCTTTGAGGTTCGCAGTGTCAATGAAAAATTTCATACTTTCTTAACGGTTAGTATTCAAATTTAATTCCTGATCCCGGGCCCCCCAATCTATTTCCGGGACAACGTGCTCATTCTGGCTAAATTGCACGAAATCGATAGGTAAAAAGAGGCAAACCGGGCATCGCACCGCTACAACCGCCTGCCCTTGCTACCTTCCGGTCCTGGGGGATTCAGCAGGAGCTGGTCGTGCCGGTTTGCCAGGCGCAAATGTAGTAAAAAATAGGTGCAGACGCAGACGCAGATGCAAACGCGGAATAATGTGGTTTTTACGCCAAGCCAGAGAGATAGAGGTTGAATTCCATGGCGCTGGTTTCGTCGAAGCCATCGGCTTCGAGGTCTTCGAGGATGTGTTCGTCAAACTCCAGCTCCCGTTTTTCAACGCGGCCATCGTCAAATCGTGTGAGTTCGATGCCGGTGAGTCGGATCGGATTCAGTTTCACGAGTATTTTGTAGCCATCAAAGTCGCGCTTGAAATATTGATGTACTACATTGCTGCCCTTAGCCATGATCAGTTACTTTACCTGTGGAACGCCTCGAGCTTGAGGAGACATTCGAAACAGAGAGGCTGGTCTTCCGACGCCTAAGGTACGAAGACGCGGAAGAAATCTTTTACGCCTACGCCAGCAAACCAGAAGCGACACGCTACGTGTCGTGGCCCACCCACCGTTCAATTGGCGACACACAGCGATTTCTTATGCAGACGCGTGCTGCCTGGGCAGCGGGTACGGATTACTCTTTCTCCATCCGCCTGAAGACGAGCCATCGTCTGATAGGCAGCATCGGCGCCCTCAACGAGTATGGAAAACTCCAATTCGGGTACATCATCTCTCCGAACCAATGGAACAAAGGGTATGCTACAGAAGCAACCCGAAAGTTCATGGACCTCCTGGCAGCGCAACCCGGAGTTTATCGCATCGGTACGCTCGTCGATGCAGAAAACATCGCCTCACAACGCGTCCTCGAGAAGAGTGGCCTTATCGTGGAGGCACGCCTGACGAAGTGGTTGCGGTTCGTCAACCAGAACAATGAACCGCGCGACTGTATTCTGTATCGTTATCCCCTCCCTGATCGCCCTATCCAATAGTCCCACCTTTTCCAGATACTGGCCGTCGTATTGCCAGATTGGGACCAATTACCGTCCTGAACATGCGTTTTTGGGCTGAAAACGCGAAAAAATGCCAATGGCATGACTATCGCAACATCCCCTACAGCCATTAGCCCAAGGTTAAAGTGCATAGTGCTAAAGGCATTGAACCGGGGTTGGTTCATGTTTGGGTTGGAGGCGCTGATCGGAACCTGTTTGGAGTAGAGGAATCTGGTCAGCGCTTTTTTTATGCCCCTGAGGTAGACCAAATGATACGCATTGTACATATCGCCATGAACCGGTCGACAGATTGCCGGTATCCGGACCTGCGACGCATGGTAAACTTTCTCGCGGAAGCGGAGTCGCGACTCGGTTTGCAGGTATCGATCTGGGAGATTGGCAGCGGTCGTCTGGGCGTCGACGCCGATGGTGTTAAGCATCGATCGTTCAGCATTCAATCCAACCGGTTCACCATTTCGCCGACGCTGAGAAAAGCGCTCGAAATGCTTCCGCCGGATTCGATAGTTCATCTTCATGGCGGGTTCGTTCCTGAATTTTTTGCGATATCCCGATTCATCAGGAAGTCCTCACTGAAACTGCGGCTCATCTTGTCGCCCCATGGTGATTACAGCGAGCTCAGGTTGCGCAGCCTTTCACCGCTTCGCAAAGCGTACTACTATTTTTTTGAACGACCGATAATAAAAGAGGCTTCGCTGGTTCACTTACTCGGTCCAACCGAGGTGAACGGCTACAACTTTTTCATCCAGCAAAACACGCCGTTTGTTTGTCTTCCCAATGGCATATCAAACGGCTTACCATGTCAGGCGAATGAGCGACAAGCCGGGAGGGACCCTTTTGTGGTCACCTATAGTGGCGACATAAATATTGTATCACGCGGTCTCGACTTACTCATCGATGCGTTCACTAAATTTTATCTGGACGTTGCGACGCCTGTTGAGCTCTGGATCCTTGGTCAAGGGAAAGACCTGGATGCGTTGCGACTTCTGGCTGACAGAGCTGGAATGGAAAAGCGCATAAAGTTTTTCGGACGTCTCTCCCGCAAAAGACGGGAGGAATTGTTCTGCCGCAGCAGCGTATACATTTGCCCGAGCCGAAACGGCAACTGTTCGGATCACGCGTTGGAGGCCGCGGCTCTTGGTGTTCCCATGATCGTCAGCGAGGAAACTAATCTTGGATCGTTTGTAAGACAACACGAGGCGGGGTGGTGCCTGCAGCGCAACACCGCAGAACATTTGCGTCAGGCCCTGCACGAAGCCTATGTATGCTATAAAAGCGATCCCGAAGCGTACGCGAGACTTCAGCACCGAAGCCTCACGATGGTCCGCGAGGAATTCAACTGGAACACGCTTGCCCGGAAGTGGAAAGAAGTTTATTCCACAGTTTCCTGAATTGACTTGCTAACGAATGTCAGGTAATCTCATAACTTTGCGGAAAACTGCAAAGTCATGCGATACTATACCAATGCCGCCATTGCCCTCCTTGTAATTCTTGTCGCCTCCTGTTCAAGCAACCAGTCTGAAATGAAGTTGCCTGATGGAGTGGGCTTATCCATTTCGAACATGGATACCACTGTAAAGCCTTCGAAGGACTTTTATCGTTTCGCGAACGGAGGGTGGCTCGATCGGGCCGAGATTCCTGCCGACCGCGGAAGTTGGGGGAGCTTTAGCGAACTACGTGAGAAAACTCAGGCCGATGTTCTTGAAGTCCTTAAGAATGCCTCGGATAATCCTGAATACGCAGAAGGATCAGATCAACGGAAGGTATCTGACTTCTTCGACATTGGTATGGATTCTCTGCTTGCCGAACGAGTGGGCGTAAAGGCGGTAGATGATTTTCTCAAACAGGTGGATGCAATCAGCGGGAAGGCCGATATACAAAAATACTTCACGAAGCAACAACAGTACGGTGGCCAAGCCTGGTTCGTAATCGAGGCTTTCCCTGATCTGAAGAAGAGTGACGTCATCAATGTGTACTTCTCGGGCGCGGGTATTGGATTGCCTGAGCGCGATTATTATTTCGATAAAAGTTCGAAAGGGAAGGAGACCCGTGAGAAATACCTCGCTCACGTTGCCAGGATGCTTGAACTCAGCGGAGTTGAAAAATCCACGGCCCAAAGTCAGGCAAACGCCATCATGAAGATCGAAACTGCCCTGGCTCAGGCCACGCTGACGAAGGAGGAAAGACGCAATCCGGATAACATCTACAACAAGTGGCCTATCGATCAGCTTGCGACCATAATGCCTTCATTTAACTGGAAATCATATTTCATTGAGTTGGGATTACCAGACATCGATTCAGTAATAGTGGTAGACAAAGACTTTCTTTCTGCCGTTGAAAAGATTATCAACACAACTCCCATTGCTGACCTGAAGGCGTACTTCCGGTGGCATCTCATCAACCTTGCGGCACCGTACCTGAATCATGAAATGGTATCAGCCGATTTTGATTTTTATGGCAAGTATCTGGATGGCGTTGAGAAGATGCGGCCCAGATGGCGTCGTGTGCTTGGGCAAACCGACGAGGCATTGGGTGAAGCGCTGGGTAAGCTGTATGTTGACGAACACTTCCCTGCCGAAGCAAAACAAAAGGCAATGGAAATGGTTGAGTACATCAAACGCGCCTTTGGGGAACGCATAAAGAACCTGGATTGGATGTCGGACTCCACCAAGCAGAAAGCGCTGGAGAAACTATCCACTTTCAATGTAAAGATTGGATATCCTGACGAGTGGAAGGACTACTCGGCGCTGGTGGTCGACCGCAATCCTGAAACCGCGTCTTATGCGCAAAACGTGCTCAACGCAAAACGATTCAACCTCGAACAGTCACTCGCTAAGTATGGCAAGCCGGTTGATAAGAAGGAGTGGGAAATGACACCTCAAACGGTAAATGCATACTACAATCCATTGTTCAACGAGATTGTTTTTCCTGCTGCGATTCTTCAGCCTCCGTTTTACGACTATCGTGCTGACGAGGCGGTTAACTATGGCGGTATGGGCGCCGTGATCGGCCATGAGATATCCCATGGTTTTGATGATATGGGCAGCAGATTTGATGCTGAGGGTAACCTTCGCAACTGGTGGACAGAAAAGGACCTTTCCCATTTCAGGGAGAAGGGCAAAGCGCTGGCTGCTCAGTTTAGTAGCTATGAGCCACTGGACAGCGTGTTTGTGAATGGCGAGTTCACGCTCGGAGAGAACATTGGAGACCTGGGCGGATTGTCGGCAGCCTATGATGGACTGCAACTATACCTTAAAGAACACGGCCGCCCGGGACTCATCGATGGGTTCACGCCTGAACAACGATTCTTCCTTTCGTGGGCGACCGTTTGGCGCAGTAAGTACCGCGATGAAACACTGAGGCAGTTGGTGAAGACCGATCCTCACTCACCCGGCATGTACAGGGCGATTGGGCCACTTGTGAATATTGACGCATTCTATGAGGCCTTTAATATCGGTGAGGGGGATCCGATGTACCGCCCGGCATCCGAGCGGGTGAAGATTTGGTAGGGTAACTATTTGGAATTATTTGACGGTTTGCTATTATTGCCCCACCAAATCGGGGTATGGGAAAAGGAGATAAAAAATCAAAACGCGGAAAAATTTGGCTTGGCACGTACGGAAATTCACGCAGAAGGAAGAAGAAACGTGCTGTAGTCGTTGCTGCTGAATCTGCTGCTCAAACGGTTGCGGCTGAAGAACCGGCACCGAAACCCCGCAGGACGACTCGTAAAAAGACAGAAGCTTGATATGAAACACATGGCAACAATAATCTGGTGGTGGCACATATTACCCGATATGTGAACAGCCAGATATTGCCCTTGCTATACCGGAGGCCCGCTGTTCACAGCGGGCCTTCGTTTTGAAAGGCGTTTCCAAAAACCTGACCAATAAGTCCGATATGAAAATAAAGCTCAAGACGTACCGAAAGACGCTTCTCGCCGATACGCTCACGCCGGTGAACATTTACCTCAAGCTGCGCGACGTGTTCGCCGCCAGCATCCTGCTTGAGAGCTCAGACTATCATAGCCATGAGAACAGTCTTTCGTTCATATGCTGCGATCCGATCGCTTCCTTTTCTGTCGCGAACGGCGTTACAACAGTCGCTTACCCGGATTCAGCACCCACAAAAACAACCATCGGGCAGAAAGGACAGGTGACAACCATGCTTGAGGAGTTCCTGAATTCCTTTGAGCCTGATCCCGATGTACAATCGCGGCATCCCAACTGCGGACTGTTCGGATACATGGCCTACGACAGCGTTCGGTGCTTCGAAGACATTTCGCTTTCGCTGCCGGAGGTACTTATTCCGGACATTCAATACAAACTGTACCGCTACGTGATCGTGGTTGATCACTTTTCCAATGAATTGTCGCTTTACCAGCATACCACGGGTGATGGAGCAACTTCCAATCTGGACCGGATAGAACAAATCATTCTCAGCAACCGCTTCTCAACATACCCGTTCTCAGTCCGCGGTCCCGAAGAAGCCAACTGCACGGATGGTGAATTTCTCGATATCATCGAGAAAGGGAAGGAGCACTGCTTCCGCGGCGACGTATTCCAGATTGTATTGTCGCGTCGCTTCAGCTGTGGCTTTGCTGGCGACGAGTTCAATGTGTATCGCGCATTGCGATCCATAAACCCTTCGCCCTACCTGTTTTACTTCGACTACGGCAGCTTTAAGCTGATGGGCTCTTCACCCGAGGCGCAGCTTCAGGTGAAGAAGGGGAAGGCACACATCTATCCGATTGCCGGTACGTTCAGGAGAACAGGTAACGACCAGGAAGATGCTGCGCTTGCGTCAAGACTGTCAGAAGACGAAAAGGAAAATGCGGAACACGTTATGCTGGTCGATTTGGCGCGCAACGATATGAGTCGCAACGCGCAGAACGTCCACGTTGAAGTCTTCAAAGAAGTGCAGTTCTACTCCCACGTCATTCACCTCGTTTCCAAGATTACAGGTGACCTCGATCCAGGTTCCTCTGTGATCCGTATGGCTGCTGACACGTTTCCGGCCGGTACGCTATCCGGTGCGCCCAAGCACATGGCGATGACCCTCATCAACCGATATGAGAAAGTAAACCGTGGCTTTTACGGGGGCGCGATTGGGGTCATTGGATTTGACGGGTCGTTCAATCATGCCATTATGATCCGGACGCTGCTCAGTCACAACAACAGGCTGATATTCCAGGCTGGGGCGGGTATTGTATCCAAATCAAAGAGCGAAAGCGAATTGCAGGAAGTGAATAACAAAGTAGAGGCGCTGCGCAAGGCGCTGGTAATGGCGGAGAAAATATAGATACTGAATTGGCAAGTGATGAAAATACTGGTCCTCGATAACTACGACTCGTTTACCTACAACCTGGTCCATATACTTCGCGAACTGGGGCATAATCCTGATGTGTATCGTAATGATAAGATCAGCACGGAGGCTGTTGGAGCGTACGACAAGATTCTCATTTCTCCGGGTCCGGGACTTCCCGACGAAGCCGGCGTTATGAAAGACGTTATTCGTACATACGCGGCAAGCAAGAGCATTCTCGGAATATGCCTCGGACTGCAAGGAATCGGTGAAGTGTTTGGTGCACGGCTGTTCAATATTCCGAAGGTGTTGCACGGCGTGACCACGACAACAACGGTGTCCGATCCGGAGGAGATTTTGTTCAGGAGTGTGACACCCTCGTTTCAGGCAACGCACTATCACTCGTGGGCGATCGATCCGAATACAATACCGGACACCATCGTAGTGACGGCCGTCAACGAGGAGGGCCTCATCATGGGTATCCGCCATCGCGAATTCGACGTAAGGGGACTTCAGTTTCACCCCGAGTCGGTAATGACAACTGAAGGTCCCAAAATGCTTCGCAACTGGTTACAACATCAAAAGAATTAAACGCAAGAGCGATGAAAGAGATATTGAATGAACTCATCGACCACCGATCCCTCACCAGAGAGACGGCACACCGCGTCCTTGTCGACCTGGCAACGGGAAAATACAACCCGAGCCAGACAGCAGCATTCATGACGGTTTATATGATGCGAAGCATCACCGTAGATGAACTGCAAGGCTTTCGCGACGCGATGCTGGAACTTTGCCTTCGGATGAACTTCGACCATCCTGTCATCGACGTATGCGGCACGGGCGGCGATTCAAAGAACACTTTTAACATCTCCACGCTCTCTGCGTTTATTGTCGCCGCGGCAGGACAACCCGTCGCCAAGCATGGCAATTATGGTGTGTCATCGGCTTGCGGATCGTCGAACCTGCTGGAGTATTTCGGCTATAAGTTCACGAACGATCCCGACACGCTGAAGCGCAGCCTCGATCGTGCCAACATTTGTTTCATGCACGCCCCGCTGTTTCACCCGGCAATGAAAAATGTCGCTCCGATTCGTCGCGAGCTCGGTGTAAAGACGTTCTTCAATATGCTGGGACCGATGGTGAATCCTGCATTTCCTGATCGCCAGCTGGTGGGTGTGTTCAACCTGGAATTGGCAAGGAAGTTTGGTTACTTGTATCAGCAATCAGGTAAGCAGTACGTTGTTCTGCATTCGCTTGACGGTTATGATGAGGTGTCGCTGACTGGTCCATATAAGTATTACTTCAATGGTGGTGAGCAGATCGCGGAACCTGCCGACCTTGGCTTTGCGCAACGCTCTCCGTCTGACCTGCACGGAGGTGAATCCATTGAAGAATCCGCGCGCATTTTCCTGAACGTTCTTGAAGGTAATGGAACGGAGGCACAGAATGACGCAGTCATCGCCAATGCCGCGATGGCCTTGTACTGTGCAAATCAGGAACGGGGGATCGAAGATGCAATTGTGCGCGCGCGCGAAGCCCTTGTGTCGGGCAAAGCACTGGAGAAATTCAAACTTTTCCTTGAAAACTAACATGAACATCCTCGACGAAATTGTAGCCCATAAGCGCAAAGAGACGGACGAGCGCAAGAGCCTTTATCCGGTTCGGCTGCTTGAGCAAAGCATTTTCTTTACGACACCCTGCGTGTCGATGCGTCATTATATCCGCCGTCCGGACAAGTCGGGGATCATTGCCGAGATCAAGAGAAAATCGCCCTCTAAAGGCATCATCAACGCCCACGTATCCGTAGAGCGCGTCTCCATCGGCTACATGCAAGCTGGGGCATCGGCTATTTCTGTCCTAACTGATCAGAAATACTTTGGAGGCAGCAATGACGATTTGAAAACGGCGCGCAAGTTCAACTTTTGCCCCATTCTCCGGAAGGATTTCACGATTGACGAATATCAGATCATCGAGGCGAAATCGATAGGAGCGGACGTCATCTTGCTTATTGCAGCGGCCCTCGACGCTGCGACATTGAAATCGCTGGCGGCTTTTGCGCATTCGCTGGGTCTCGAGGTCCTGCTTGAGGTTCACACGCGCGAAGAGCTGGAGTACAGCATTGATGCAGGCGCAGATCTTATTGGAGTAAACAATCGTGACTTAAAAACCTTCAAGATCAGTCTGGACGTCTCCAAAGAACTAGCGCCGTTGATTCCGGACGGTGTCGTGAAAGTATCGGAGAGTGGTATTGAATCACCGGATACGATAATGGAATTGCGGCAGTTCGGTTACGAGGGTTTCCTGATGGGACAGAACTTCATGCAGCACGGCAGTCCGGAAAAGGCGTGCAAGGAATTCATCGATGAGTTACGCAAACGGCAGGTAAAGAAAGTAAAATGATCGACGGTATCGACGTGCGACTAAAGATTTGCGGGATGCGGGATGCGCAGAACATCGCCGCGGTGGCAGCACATCAACCCGATTACATGGGATTTATTTTTTATAACAAATCGCCGAGATATGTCGGTGAGGAATTCACTGTGCCTTCGGATCTTCCGTCAACGATCAAACGCGTTGGCGTTTTTGTAAACGCGACTGTCGATGAGATTATCGCTGCGGCAAGGCGACATTCTCTGTGGGGAGCACAATTACACGGCAAGGAAACGCCGGACGAGTGTGCCGCGGTACGTGCGACAGGCATCAAGGTGATGAAAGCATTTCCAGTGGATGAGACTTTTGATTTTGCTGTGACGTCTGCATATCGTGACGCCGTCGATTTCTTTCTGTTCGATACGAAAGGACCTCTTCACGGTGGCAACGCCAGGCGCTTCGATTGGAGTCTGCTTGGAAAATACGATCAGTCGGTGCCCTTCTTTCTGAGTGGAGGACTTTCTCCGGAGAATGTATCGGAAGTAAAGCATCTTGCAGGCATGAACCTTCATGCCCTTGATGTAAACAGTGGTATTGAAAGCAGTCCGGGAATAAAGGATTCAGGACGGTTGACAGATTTTATGAACGCGGTTGCGACCGCGCTCAAATGAACAACTAAAGAGAAAGATATGACCTACCAGGTGGATGAACGGGGGTACTACGGAAAATTCGGCGGTGCCTACATTCCCGAGATGCTTTATCCGAACGTGGAGGAGTTGCGAACGCACTACCTCGACATCTGGAATGACCCGAAATTTCAGGAAGAATTCAGAGCGCTTCTGAAGGACTATGTAGGAAGACCCACGCCATTGTATTACGCCCGACGACTTTCGGAGGCAGTAGGCGCAGAGATTTACCTTAAGCGCGAAGACCTCTGCCACACCGGCGCACATAAGGTGAACAACACGATCGGTCAGATCCTGCTCGCGCGCAGGCTTGGGAAGGAGAAGATCATTGCTGAAACCGGCGCGGGTCAGCATGGCGTCGCGACAGCCACAGTATGCGCGCTGATGGGCATGGAGTGCATAGTGTACATGGGCAAGGTCGATATGGAACGGCAGCGTCCCAACGTCGAGCGGATGCGGATTCTGGGTGCCACGGTTGTTCCTGCGCTGAGTGGGAACATGACGTTAAAGGATGCGACCAACGAGGCGATGAGGCACTGGATCAACCACCCTACTGACACGCACTACATCATCGGTTCCGTTGTGGGTCCTCATCCTTATCCCGATATGGTCGCGCGGTTTCAGTCTGTCATCAGCGAGGAAATCAAGGTACAGCTTCAGGAAACAACTGGACGATCACATCCCGATTGGATCATTGCCTGTGTTGGGGGAGGAAGCAACGCTGCGGGCGCGTACTACCACTACCTGGATGACACGCGCGTAAAACTTGTGGGCGTTGAAGCGGCTGGTCACGGGCTGGATTCCGGGGAATCTGCTGCCACGACTGCCTTGGGCAAGCCCGGTGTACTCCATGGCAGCAAAACGTTGCTTATGCAGACGGATGATGGTCAGGTAATAGAACCATACTCCATTTCGGCGGGCCTTGACTATCCGGGTATCGGACCAATGCACGCGCATCTTTTTGATACCGGACGCGTGCAGTTTGTTAGCGCCACGGACGATGAAGCCATGGAGGCCGGTATCAGGCTTAGCCGCCTGGAAGGAATTATTCCCGCAATAGAATCAGCGCATGCACTGGCGGCGCTGAACAAACTAAAGTTTTCAAAGCAGGATGTCGTGGTCGTCAACCTTTCAGGAAGAGGTGACAAAGACCTCGAAACGTACATCCGGTGGGGAAAATATTGATCGATATTCATGGAAAGTAATAGGCTTACTAAGTTGTTTTCATCTGGCAGAAAAAACCTTCTGTCGGTTTTCTACACCGCAGGCTATCCTCGTCTGAATGACACGGTGCGTATCGGCAAAGCGCTGGAACAGTCCGGCGCCGATTTTGTAGAAATCGGAATTCCTTTCTCCGATCCCGTGGCAGACGGGCCCACAATACAGGCCAGCAACAAGGTGGCGCTCGACAACGGCATGAACTTGCACCTGTTGGTGGAGCAGGTCGCGGAATTAAGGAAGATTTCTGAGATCCCGATTATCCTTATGGGATATCTGAATCCAGTTGTGCAGTATGGCGTGGAAACCTTTTGCGCAGATGCGGCGGCCGCCGGTGTTGATGGTCTGATCCTGCCGGATATGCCGTTGGAAGAGTTTATGACGGAATACAAGCCCGTCTTTGATAAGCACAGTTTGCACAACACTTTTTTGATCTCGCCCACGACGTCCGAGGAGCGAATTCGCCGGATTGATGATGTGAGCACGGCATTTGTCTATGCTGTTGCCGCGTCGAGCACGACGGGCGCGAAGGAGCGATTTACCGATGAGCAGATTGCGTACTTTCAGAGGTTGAAGGCGTTGAATATGAAGAATCCTGTAATGATTGGTTTCGGTATCGCGAATAATTCATCGTTCAGCCAGGCGTGTGAGTACGGCGCGGGTGCTGTCGTGGGTAGTGCATTCATCAACGTATTGCGGGAAAGCAAGGATATCGAACAGGACATCCCGAGGTTTGTAAATTCACTAAAGAACGGTAAAGCGGTTTGATTTTGATATGATCGTTCAGCTGAAGAAGAATGCGTCGGAAGAGCAGGTGACCGCAATAGCGGACCAGATGTCGGCACTGGGCTACAAGACGACCCGAGTGGCGACTGGCAACGGCTCATATCTGGTAGGAATTGGAAGCAAGGAATTCGACATACGCAAGTTGGGTCACATGGAAGGAGTGGCCGACATACACAGAGTGTCCGATGCTTACAAACTTGTGTCACGCAAGTGGAAAGTCGAGCGCACAGCTATTGACTTGGGCGATGGCGTGGTAATTGGCAACGGCGACCTGTCGTTGATGGCCGGTCCGTGCTCGATTGAAAGCGAAGAGCAGGTGGCGGCAACACTTGCTCACCTGCGCGAAAATAATGTGAGGATCATGCGGGGTGGTGTGTTTAAGCCGAGAAGTTCTCCGTACGCTTTCCGTGGGTTGGGAATCGAGGGACTCAAGATGTGGCACGAACAGGCGAAGAAGGCTGGTGTCAAAATCATTTCTGAAGTCATGCAGGTGTCGCAGATCGACGAAATGGTGGACTATGTCGACATCTTCCAGGTGGGCGCGCGCAACACGCAGAATTTCAACTTGCTGGATGCATTGGGCAAGGCAGGGAAGCCCGTTATGATCAAGCGCGGTATTTCCGGCACGATCGAAGAACTCCTGTACTCGGCGGAGTACGTCTTTTCAGCAGGCAACGAACAGTTAATTCTCTGTGAGCGTGGTATAAGGACTTACGAACGCGCGAGCAGGAACACGCTTGACATCAATGCTATCCCGATTTTGAGGGAGAAGTCCCACCTTCCGGTCGTTGCGGACCCTTCCCATGGCATCGGAATTCGCGAACACGTAGAGCCGGTAGCTCTTGCTGCCATTGTTGCCGGCGCTGATGGCATCATTTACGAAACACATCAATCACCCGAAGAAGCCGCCTCCGACGGGCAACAAACCCTGAACTTCGGCGAGTCCGCCCGTCTCATCGAGAAAGCGCGAAAAGTAGCAGCGTTGAGACAGACGTTTTGAACCACATAGGACCCATAGAAAACATAGAGCACATAGCGTGATTAGTGAGTACATACTATCAAGTTACTGCACACTCAGCAAGTAGCACAACTTCAACACTTCAACACTCCAACACTCCAACACATGACTATCTTCGGCATCAAGAACTGCAACACGGTGAAGCGCGCTCTCGAATGGCTCGGCGCGCACAAGGTATCGTATGATTTTCACGACTATAAAACGAAAGGCATCACTGCCGCAAAACTTAAGGACTGGAGTCGTCAGGTAGGATGGGAGTCGCTTGTGAACCGTAAGGGGACAACCTGGCGCCAGCTTGACGACAAACAAAAAGCACAAATCATAAACCAGGATGCGGCCATCAGGCTAATGATGGAGAAGCCCTCCGTGATCAAACGACCTCTGATTGAAAAAGACGGCAAGGTACTAGTACTCGGCTTTGATGAATTCGAGTACGCAAAAATTTTCGGCTAGGCGAGCGCAGGCCTTACAATCTTCGCACCGCCCGCGGATGCCAGAAACACCAACACATTAACACTAAAAAGGAGCCCCTCGGGGCTCCTCATGTGCATCAGGAAATTTCGATGGCCTTCTTGGGTTGCTTGGCTGGTGCTTTCTTTTTCACCGACAGTTTCAGGATACCGTTTTGGTAGTTTCCCTTAATGTCTTCATCGCTAACCGTTTCGGGAAGAGCGAACGAACGGGAGAAACTCGAGTAGTTGAATTCCTTCCGGGTGTAGTTGTTTTCTTTTTCTTCCTTACGGCTTTCCTTTTCAGCGGAAATCGTGAGAACACCGCGGTCTACAGTAACCTTGAAGTCTTTCTTTTCAAGACCAGGTGCGGCCAGTTCAATTTCGAACGAGTCGTCTTTTTCCACAATGTTTACGGCCGGTACGGTACGCTGCAGCAGATCAGAATCAAAGAACCGATCGCCATCGAAAAAATCCGACAACCACGAATCCCTCAAAAGCGAGGGCCAGTCGGAACGTTTGATGAGTGACATAATTACCTCCTTTTTTTGTTTGGTTTAACAATGTCCAAATATCCTCATCCAACGAGGCAACGCCAATGACTTAGGCAACTGGGCGCGGGTGACATTTATCAGGAAAGCATTCTCAGTCGTTGGAGCTTTCCGAAGGGCCGTCCAACCAATTAATATTTTTACGCAATAACCGTTGCGTTTGTTCCTCGTCGGAACCAGCAGGAGGTATATAGTTGTAGAACCACTGCGCCATAGGCGGCAGGCTCATGAGAATCGATTCAGTTCTTCCATCCGTGTCGAGCCCGAAGCGGGTCCCGCGATCCCACACCAGGTTAAACTCTACGTACCTTCCCCGGCGGATGGCCTGCCACTGCTGATGTCTTTCCGTGAATGGCAGGGCAGAATTTTTTTTCATGAAGTGAACGTATATGGGCGCGAATGCCTTTCCCACATCGCGAACAAACGCAAACCGTGCGGCGCGGTCGAAACCCGCGGCATCGCTGAGGTGGTCGAAGAAAATGCCACCGACGCCGCGTGTTTCGTTGCGGTGTTTCAGGAAGAAATAATCATCCGCCCATTTCTTAAACTCCGGGTAATAGGAGGGATGGTGCTTGTCGCAAACTTCCTTGAGTCGTCTGTGGAACCAGGCCGCGTCCGCAGTATTAATGTAGTGAGGCGTCAGGTCGATGCCGCCTCCAAACCACCAGGTACCCCCTGAGATTTCAAAATATCGCGTATTCATGTGGATGATCGGGACCATTGGATTGCGGGGGTGCAGTACGATCGAGATGCCAGTAGCGAAAAATTCCGCGTTGCCGGGCAATTCGATGTTCAGCGATTTCACAATGTTTTGCGGTGCGGCGCCCCAAACGGCAGAAAAGTTAACGCCGCCCTTCTCGATGATTGTCCCGTTCGTCAATACGGCCGAAACGCCGCCTCCGCCACCGGGCCGGTCCCATGTGTCGCGTACAAACTTTCCAGCGCCGTCGGCAGCTTCCAGCTGTTGTGTAATGTCATCCTGGAGTTCCTGAAACCACCGACTTATTTCTTCCCGTGTAATGTTGTCCTGGCTCATATCAGAATGGAAATCCTATCCCTACGTTATATATCACCGGCTCCTTGTCGACGCCGAAAGGTCGGAAGAATTTGGCGCGGCGCAACACAAACCGATCACCCTCATCGCGTGCGGGGTCATAGACCTTGATACCCACGTCAAAACGAAGGATAAGAAAAGTAAAGTCAAACCGGAATCCGAATCCCGTTCCGACGCCGAACTCCTTGTAGAACTGATCCCACTTGAACTCAGAATTTCCATTAGGAACGGTCTCTTCGTTGACACGCTTTACCCACGGCTGGAAGGTCCAGACATTGCCGGCATCCAGGAATATAGCGCCGTTGACAAATCCGAAAAGTTTCTGGCGAAGTTCGGCGCTGGCCTCGATGAGAATATCTGCCGGTTTTTCCAGGCTGTAGTCGAACAAGCCGTTGGCTTCCGGATCGGCACTGAGGTTGGGTTTGAAGGACCCCGGCCCAAGCCTCCGCGGTCTCCACGCGCGAACACTGCTGCTCCCGCCCGCGAAGAAGAACTTTTCATAGGGGACAGTATTGTTCTCACCATAGGCATACGCCACACCGGTGTTGATGCGGTAAGCCAGCACGGTATTGCGATCGATTACTCTGTTTTGTCGGAAGTCGAATCCGAACCGAAGGTATTTATAGTATTGGAGGTCGCGCTTTGTGATGAACTCCGGATCGACGAAGTTCCAGATGGTTCCTCCACTTTCCATCTGTGCGCGAATGAAAACCGAATTTCGATCTCCCTGACCATAGTTGTTGTGATTCCAGGTGATGCCGAAAATCATACTGGTCACAAACGATGGATAGAATGAGTTCACCAGCCGAAAGTTTCCAACGCTGTCCTGCTGCGAAAGAAAATCCCTGAAGGCTTGCGAGGTGTTTACCGTATCGATGACGTTGATATTCGCGAATGTCAGTGAATACTGAGTCGTTCGAGCATTCTCCATGGTGTACGTTCCGCTAAAGGTTGCGAACGTACGCCTATACTCTGGTCTGTCGGTATACGAGTAACCCACGAGCAGCTTGGTGGTTGGGTTGTATCGACCCAGTTTGAATTGCGTTCGCCCACTAAGCGGAAATATAATCTGCGGAAATGTCATCGTAAGGTTGACACCTGCCTCCGTGCTCTTGTAGATATTCTGATCGCTCGTGGCTGAGGCAACACCTTCGAATCCAAACCGTCCGGATACGTCCAGCGTCTCAAAACCTCCGAAGACATTTCGTTTCCTGAGACTTGTGTTGAAGAACGGACCAGGAAATCCCTGGGTCACGTTAACACCGGCTTCGTTCGACCATTGATAGCGATCCAAAGCACTGGTGTAAAGATTTGCTATGAACTGGCCGCCCGTCGTGTCGTAGTTGATATTCACAAACTTAAAGGCATCCAGGTTCGCGAGCTGTCGCTGCGTAGTGAAGGCATCGGTACGACTGTACAGTTCACCCTTCCGGATAAAAACCCGCTGGCTCAGCAACTTCAGGTTATACCGGTCAGTATAAAACTTGTAGTTGATATCGCGTACGCGACGCGTTTGACGAACCTGGTTTGGCGTAGGAGGGGAGGCGGTCGCATCCGTGACAAAGTTCACGTCGGTGATCACAAACTTTTTGTGCTGCTTGCGCTGCGGATCCCTAACGATAATTTTCACACCAACCCTTCGTTCATTGCGATAAGACGTGTCGACGTCGAATTCCACGTATTGCCGACTGAATTCAAAATACCCTGCATCCTTCAGTAGCAGATCGATCCGTTCTCGTTCGTTAGCGAATACGTCTTGATCATAACGCTCACCCCTTCGTATCAAACTGCGTTGCGGTTCCTTCAAAAGGATGTTCAACACAGCGGTATCGTTCACTTCGTAAAATACCGTGTCGATAAAGTAAGCGTGTCCCGGACTGAGAACATAGGTTACAATAGCGCGGCTGCCGACGGTATCGATTTTTGTCGTGACCTTATTCCTAAAATATCCTTTTGAAGAAAGGTAACTGCTGAACCGGTCACGGGTTTGTCGCACGTTTGCTGTATCGAGGATCGAAAGCGGCTCACCCCATTGCATCACTGTGTTCCCGTTTTGAATCTTGTCTTCGATGCGGGTGAGCTTGCGTTGCTTTCTGAATTCAAGATTGTTGATCTTCCGGGTGTTCTCTTCGGGTACTTCGGCGATGCGTCTGTTGAAATCCGCTTCTACCCTGGCTTTCTTTTCAACGAACGCCTGCGCGTCGTAGTGCTTCTTGCCGGTATAGTAGAACCAGAAGTAGGGTACAATACCAAAAAGCTTGCGATTGGACCGCTGGACATACAATTCCTTCAGCGTTTCGCGGCTGATCCCCCTGGGGGCCTCGATTCTTTGCTTGAGCAGCTTTTCGCCGGGCTGTAGGTACTTCGTTCCACTGCAGCTGCCAAGTATCAGGGGAGCAAGTAGCAATAAGATGAAATATTTATTTTTCTTTGCCCTCAAGCCCGGACGATGGTCAGTAAAGCGAAAAGTAAGTTCATTAAATCCCTCAAAATAAAGAAATACCGCAAACAGGAACAATGTTTTGTGGTGGAAGGAAGGAAAAGCGTAGCCGAACTTTTGGCGAGCGACTACGATGTTGTCATGGTCCTGGGAACGCCTGCTTTTCTTTCAAGCCTTCGTCCAAAATCAACTACTGAGATCATAGAAGCCAGCGAGTCGGAACTGGTATCATTGGGAACGTTTGAATCGAATGATGGTGCCCTGGCAGTCGCCCTTATGAAACCGGAACGCACTACGCATCCAAAAAAAGGCGAATGGATGCTGGCTTTGGACGACATTCGCGATCCGGGAAACCTCGGAACGATTATCCGGATTGCCGACTGGTACGGCATTAAGAAGATAGTCGCTTCACCACAGACAGCCGATCGTTACAATCCGAAAGTCATAAGCGCGTCGATGGGTTCCTTTCTGAGAGTGGACACATTTTACGCCGACTTGCCTGGCTACCTAGATGAGGTTAAAGTTCCCATCTTCGGCGCCTTTCTCGACGGCGAGGATGTGCACGTTGCATCGTTTGGCGACACTGGCATATTGGTCATCGGCAATGAATCACATGGCATATCGGACGCGGTAGCCGCCCGCGTCTCCACGCGCATAACAATTCCCGGATACGGTGGCGCGGAGTCGTTGAATGCCGCGGCCGCGACGGCCGTTATTCTGGATAATTTAAGACGAACCCAAGCTTAGAGAATAACCGATCCTATGTGACCTATGTGCACTCTATGCGCCCTATGTGGTTCAAAAAACAACGGATAACATTCGAACCACATAGATCACATAAGGTTCAAAAGAACGACTGACTTTTCTCAGACGCCTCGTCTGTGATCCGCGCAGCTTCTTCACGACCCAGGTACCGGTCGATCCAATAGTGCCCAAGGTAGATGAGGGGGGTCAGCAGTAGGGCAACGCAAAACTTGTAGATGTAATTCGTTATGCCGATGGCTACAATCTGTGCGTTCGTAAAGACACCGTAAAAGGCGATGAAGAGCACGACAAAACTGTCAACCAGTTGGGATACCAGCGTTGATCCGGTCGCGCGTAACCAAAGCTTGCGCGCGCCCGTGACACGACGCAAGCGTTGGAAGACAAACACGTCAACAAGCTGACCGAGGAGAAAGGCGGCAAGTGACCCTACGATGATGCGTAGCCCTTGTCCAAAGATCCTATTGTACGCGTACTGAATGTTGAACGCATTACCGGCGTCATCGGTGCTGTTGGTTTCAAGCCAGAAGTCGGCCGGCACAAGTTGCATTGTCAGGTATATCGCGAGAAACGCGTAAGCGATGAGTATCGCGGTGAAATAACTGATGTAGCGTACGCCTGGCTTTCCAAAATACTCGTTGATCAGGTCGGTTGTGATGAACACGACGGGCCACAGCAGCGCACCTGCCGTGAGGTTAAAACTCATTTCGAAGCCGAGGATGTTGAGCTGTGCAGGGTTGAGCCCTACCGTTCCTTCAGCCGAGAAAATCTTGACGCCGACCATTTCGGCCAGTAGCGCATTTGTGATGAAAATGCCAGCCAGGACAATAAAGAGTCGTCCTTTCTTTTGTTCGGCGTTGGGGGTCATGGGCGTTGGGTTTATTCCGGGATCACATAGGTTTCCCCTTCGGTGGCCAGGTCTGTCTCCGGGAATACGTCGCGCGCTTCCTGGAGGAGCGGATCCAGATCCTTATAGCGGGCGGAGAAGTGACCCAGCAATAGCCGCTTTGCTCCGGCAGCTTTGGCTATGCTGGCAGCGTCGCGGGCTGTGCAGTGCAGCGTTTCGCGAGCCTTCGATTCCTCGTCAACCATGAACGTTGCTTCATTGTAAAGCATGTCTACGTCCTTGATGCAGGGCAGGAACGTTTCTGTATACCCGGTATCCGAACAGTAGGCATAAGATCGCGAATGCCGCGGGGGCAGGGTGAGGTCTTCATTGCGATACAAGACCTTGCCCTGATCATCGACCACATCCAGTCCGGCCTTTAGGTCCGTCAGTTGCTTGATGGCCAGGTTTGGTGGCAACACATTCTTATCGATACGTCGCGGTTTGATCTTTTCCCTGAATACGAAGCCGGAACATGCGATGGCGTGAATCAACGGAACGGTTTCTACGGTAAGCACGTCGTCCTCATAGATGACTTCGTTCACGCCCGGTTTCAGTCTGTGGAAGTGTATATCGTAGGTCGGCATGAATCTGCTGTGGCGGAACTGGACGGTGAGGTTCTCGTCGAGCCCATCGTGACTGTAGATGTGTAGCGGACCCGTACGGTGCTGCAGTTGCATGGTGAAGATCAGCCCCATAAGACCCAGGTAGTGATCGCCATGCAGGTGGGTGATGAAGATGTGGCTGATGCGGTGGAAGTTGATCTGGTACCGCATCATCTGCATTTGCGCCGCCTCTCCGCAGTCGATCAGAAAATGCCGGTTTTGAATTTCAATATACTGGGCGCTTGGATGTCGTCCATAGGCGGGGACCGCCCCGCTGGATCCGAGAATAGTTACTTTGAAAGACAAGGCAAATACATTCGGTTCAACGTGCAAATAAAAAACAAAATGAAAATGACCAAAGGGTTGCTCTGGTCATTCTAGGTTAGGTATAGGTAATTCTATGTAGGCCGGTCAGTCGGCACCTCCTTTGAGGTCTTTCTCGATCTCGTGCATAAACACAGCGTCGACGGCTTCTTCCACAGTAGGGAGTATGTTGAGGACGCTGTCCAGTTGCGAGATCTTGATCAACTTCATAGTGTGGTCAGACAGACACGCGAGAACAAATATGCCGCCCTCCTCCTGCACAATGCGGTTACCCACGAGCAGTGCACTGAGGCCGGATGAATCGGTATACTTGATATCCGAAAGGTCGAGAATGATATTTTTGACGCCTTCTGCGTGGAGGGTAATCAGTTCTGACTTGAGGTTAGGGGCAACAGATGAGTCCAGCTTTTCTTCATGCAGGCGCAATAAACTGTACTTTTCCTGCTTGTCAATCGTATATTTCATTCACATTGGTTTGTTCGACTCACATCCTGGCCTCTAAATTAACAGTTTTTATCGAATTCACGATGCTTCGCTCGATCCGGTCCAAAATCCCCCGGGTGTCGATTTCGGGTAAGGGTTCGCCCAGGACCTGTTCGTATAATTCCCGGTAGCGGGCGGCAATTCGTTCAACCACTTCGTCCGTCATTTCGGGAACGGTTTGCCCCTCTTTTCCCTGGAATCCGTTTTCGATAAGCCATTGGCGCACAAATTCCTTCGAGAGCTGGCGCTGTGGTTCCCCTTTGTCCTGTCGTTCGTGGTATCCATCAGCATAAAAATACCGCGAAGAATCTGGGGTGTGTACTTCATCGATGAGTCTGATCTCACCTTTGTACATTCCGAACTCATACTTGGTATCGACGAGAATGAGGCCGCGGCGTGCGGCCAGTTCCGTTCCTCTTTCGAATAGCCGCAGTGTATAGTCCTCAAGACGGACGTAATCGCGTTCACTGACTATTCCACGGGCAAGAATTTCATCCCTTGAAATGTCTTCATCATGTCCTGTCTTCGCCTTCGTCGTGGGTGTGATGATCGGGTGGGGTAGCGGGTCATTTTCCTTTAGTCCGTCCGGCAGCGGGACGCCGCAGAGCATCCGTTTCCCAGCGCGATATTCCCTCCACGCATGGCCGGCGAGGTAGCCACGTACCACCATCTCCACGGCAAAGGGTTCGCACTTATAGCCGATCGTTACATTGGGATCCGGGCTTTCGATCACCCAATTTGGTACCACATCCCGTGTTGCTTCGAGGTTGCGTGCAGCGATAAGGTTTAATACTCGTCCCTTATCAGGAATTGCGCGGGGCAGGATGACATCAAAGGCGGAAATCCTGTCGGTGGCAACCATCGCCATCAGGTCTCCGAAATAGTATACGTCACGCACCTTCCCCCTGTAAAATCCGGTCTGTCCGTCAAAGCTGAAATTGGTTTGACCAATGGCGTCTACTGTATCCATGACTCAGGCTTTCCCCTGCAAAATGCAAAATTTTGCCTTCGTTTTCTGCGATTGTGTTACAAACATTACAAGAGTTTAAAGATTTTTATGAGCATCTGAGGCTCAATCCTGTTGAGTTGTATAATTTGTCGGGGTTTTACCATCCAGAACCTAACCATGCGTTTGACCATCAATAGCAGCCTCGTGCTGCGGGTGCTTACCATAGCATGGGCAGTGATAATTGTCCTTAACCTACTTGTTGTGCTGTTACGCTACCAATTTGGTATTGAGCACGATCTATTTGACAGAGTATTCAATAAGCTCTACATCGATAACGAACAGAACCTGCCCACATATTTCAATTCGCTACTTCTCCTCATCGCCAGTGTTATTACAGGTCTGATCTATCGGCTGGTGGATGAAGTTACCGAGCCAAAATTAATGTGGCTGATTCTTTCGTTGACATTCCTCTTCTTGTCCCTTGACGAGAGTGCATCGGTTCACGAATTTTTCGTAAAGTTCCTTCCAAGGTATATGGGTATTGGAGGAAAGGGCGTTTTTGCAAATGCCTGGGTCATCGTGTATGGCATAGGAGCAGGCTTACTCGCTATCTTTCTCGTGCCCTCACTTAGAAAGCTGAAGTTTGACCTTATGACAGGCATGGCTTTATCTGGCGCCGTGTATGTAACAGGTGCCATAGGCTGCGAAATGCTCGGTTCTTATCTGATGTCGAATGGCATCCTGGACATCCGCTATGCCCTGGTAGCAACACTCGAGGAAACGCTAGAGATGGGCGGGCTGATCCTTTTTATCCGTTGTCTGCTGATCTACGTTCGCGAAGATTTTCGATCGGCAAGTGTATCGATCTCCTGACGCTTTAATTCACCACTTTCTCTTCGACAATATTACCAGCTCTGTACACAACAGTTTTAATCAGCTTTCCTGAATCGTCGTACTCCTTCCATTCATTGTGTTGCTTGTCGGCAACAAACTGTCCCTCTTCTTTAACTTTTCCATTAGGGTGATACGACACAAACGGTCCAGCTTTTCGGTTGTTTCGGTATTCAACAGTTGAAGCGAGCGTTCCGCTTTCGTAGTAGGTCTTATAGGGACCGGCCAGCAAGCCAAATTTGTACATTGCAATTTTACTAATCGTGCCTCCCGGAAAGTATTCGTACCGTTCGCCCGTAAGCTTACCGTTAGAGTAGGTTTCTTTTATCCTGGGTGTCTTGCCGTCTTCAAAGTAGAACGTCCACGTACCGTTGGGCACAGCGTTCCTGAATTTTTTCTCCGCCATCCTGGCGCCCTTCTCATTGAATTCCTCAATGGTTCTGTCCTGGCCGTTAAGCGCTACCTGTTCTTTGACTTTCACAGTGCCATCAGGATAGTACTCGAAGTTTGCGCCAGTCTTTTGTCCTTCCTTGTAAGTAAAGCGATGTCGAATGCTCCCATCAGGATAGTATCCGGTATTGGGACCGTGCAGCTTGCCGTCGACAAACCCGCCTTCGACAAGTAGATTGCCGTCCCGATCATAACTTCTGAACCGACCATGCTTGGTGCCATCTTCCATGGTGGATATGGTTTCAAGCTGGCCGTTGTCGTAGTACGTTTTGTAATAACCTGTAATAACGCCATCACGAAGAAACGCCTCGGTCTCCACCTTTCCATTTGGATAGTATGTTAACGCGACACCGTTCGGCTTTCCCTTCGCATAGTGCATCAGCTTCTTAATGCTCCCGTCAGGATAGTATTCCTTCACTGGTCCTTCAGGTTTGCCACCTGAAAAGAACGCTGTGCCCTTCACAGAGCCGTCGCCGAAATACAGCTGAACCGAATCAGTGAGCACATCATTGCGATAGTACGCTTGCTGCACTGGCTTCCCATCTTCGCTGAACACTTGCACCGGCCCTTCGCGAACGCCATCGACGTAGGTCAACTCGCGTGCACGCTGACCGTTTTCGTAGTACTCGACAAAAATTCCATTCTTCAATCCGCCCTCGAAAAATCCCTCCACCATGATTCCGCCGCTTTCATAGAATCGCTTGTAGGGACCCGTAAACGTCTCATTGTCGGCTTCCACATAATAAATTTCCTGGAGATGCTGTTTCGCGGGATCATAGTACGTCCGCACTTCACGCTGGGCCGTTGCAGAAAAAACGGCAATTACCAAAAGCAAAGTCAGGCTAAGTCTTGTCATAAAAAAATACTGTACGACGATAAGGACTAACCATAACGAATCCAAACGCAGATTGTTGTACGAATGTCAGAGTCGCTCAATGACGATGGCGGATGCCCCGCCGCCGCCATTGCAAATGCCCGCCGCGCCTATCGATGCATTGTTTTGCCGGAGCACGTTGATGAGTGTTGTTACGATGCGCGCGCCGGATGCGCCGAGCGGATGGCCGAGGGCCACAGCTCCACCATTGACGTTAACCCGATCAGCTGAAAGCCCCAGTAGCTTGTTGTTCGCGAGTGCCACCGCAGCAAACGCCTCGTTAATTTCGTAAAAGTCCACTTTTGATGCCTCGACTTCCGCACGCTTCAGCGCTTTTGGAATGGCAAGCGCCGGTGTAGTGGTGAACCACAAGGGTTCCTGCGCCGCGTCTGCAAAGCCGCGTATCCTGGCGAGAGGAGCGAGCTTCAGTTCGAGCGCTTTCTGTCTGCTCATCAGTACCAGTGCGCACGCGCCATCGTTGAGCGTGGAAGCATTGGCAGCCGTGACAGTTCCATCCTTGCTGAACGCAGGCTTGAGTGACGGTATCTTGTCGAAGTTTACGTTCTTGAATTCTTCGTCTTCAGCGACGGACACCGCGTTGCCCTTGCGGTCTTTGATTTCAACAGGAATCACCTCATCAGCGAACTTTCCCGACGACCATGCCGCTGCAGCACGCTGATACGAAGCGATTGCATAAGCATCCTGATCTTCTCTCGAAATCGACATCTCCCGGGCTGTGTTGTCGGCGCAAACGCCCATGGCACAACGATCGTATGCGTCCATCAGCCCGTCGTGCTGAAGGCCGTCGATCAACTCACCGTTTCCGTATCGGTATCCAAAACGCGCCTTGAGAAGATAAAAAGGGATGTTGCTCATGCTTTCCGTGCCGCCCGCGACAACCACGTCGTTTTGGCCGGTCATGATGGATTGTGCACCCAGCATTATGGCTTTCATGCCTGAAGCGCAAACCTTGTTAACGAGCGTGCAGGGAACCCCAAATCCCAAGCCCGCGCCCGAAGCAACTTGCGTAGCCGGGGCCTGCCCCAGACCAGCGGAGATCACATTCCCGAAGTACAACTCGTCAACAAGTCCAGGTTCGACGCCGGCTCGCTTGAGCGCTGCCTTCACAGCGATGCTGCCCAGCTGAACAGCGGATA
The DNA here is from genome assembly GCA_036563875.1 of Cyclobacteriaceae bacterium. Lineage (GTDB taxonomy): Bacteria > Bacteroidota > Bacteroidia > Cytophagales > Cyclobacteriaceae > ZC4RG29. The sequence goes on along the minus strand of DATCLO010000110.1, from coordinate 60,169 downwards.
AGGAAGATAGGCTGCCGCCATAACTCCCAATCGGAGTCCGTACGGCGGAGAGAATTACTACTTCGTTCACGTCCTTGGGGTTTGTGTTGATGTGTTGATGTGTTGATGTTACGCTACCCATCGAGTACTTTCGCACTCACTCTCGCTCTCACACTGTTCTCCTACCAGTCGGGTTTTGTCCTATCTCTGGGTTGTGTGGCCTTGCGTTTCTTTTGTTGCAGGTATTGCAATTCCTGGTTCTTCATGGCTTCCAGGATCATTCGGGCTTTTTCTTCGGACATCCTCAAGTCTTCAAGACGCTGAGAGGGTGCAGGTTTTTCGTCATTCTTCTGTTCTTTTTCCTCCTCAGGGTCTGAAGGCTCGTCCTGTTGCTCCTTGTCAGTCTTCTTTTCGCTTTCCTCGTCTTTCTTATCCTTCTCGTCCTGTTTCTTTTCGTCGGAGTTGTCCTGCTGATCTTGCTGTTGCTGGTCTTTCTGGTCCTGCTTCTGATCTTGCTTCTCCTTATCCTGTTTTTGTTTTTCCTGATTCTGTCGTTGTTGCTCGTTCTTCTTTTCCTGTTCTAGCAACTTCCTTAGCGCCTCGAGCTTCTCGCTGTTCGGCTTTATCCTTAACCCTTCTTTAACTGTAGCCAGCGCCTGATCGTATTGCTTTTCGATATACTGCGCTGAAGCAGTGTGGAATTTTTCTTCAGCACGATCAAGCACCTGTCCGTTCCCTACGTGAACAACCAGGGCAGCGAAGGCAAAAAGCAAAACAGATCGTATCATACGGTTAGCTGTTTATGAACGCGACAGACTATCGATTCTTATGACATTCTCAAGCCGAATGACGTAGTCTTCATAATTCCTGCGAATCTGGGCGTCGCGGTCAAAAGCGTCTTTCAGCAGATTCCGGGCACCCTTGTAGTTGCGACGCCGAATCAGTTCTCGCACGCGACTCATGATCATTTCCGGATAATCGATTCTGTAGCGAATAAGTTCATAATTGTACCGTGCATCGTCATTTTCAGGATCCTTCCTCAGCGCATTGCGGAAATGCTCCGCGGCTTCCGACATCGCAGATGTCTCGTCCTGGCGATTTCTCAGGTTATAGGCAATCACACCAAGCTGGTTATAAGCGCGTGATCCATAGTACGGCTCCATCCCAGGCGCGGTGAGTTTGTCATAGTTCACGACTACGCCGTTTAGCGTAATGAGTTCTTTCATGCGATTCACAGACGTGGAGTCAACGGGATAGCTGTCGCGCGCCCGTCCCGCTGAATCATAACGTGCTGCAAGAAAGCCCGCGTGTGCAAGATTGAGTTGTGCGCCTTCTTTGTTGAAGCCCAGGGTGTCGACAAGAAATTGAAGCGACGATAATGCGTCCCGATATTCTGCCGTATTGTATGCTTTGCGCGCTTCACGCGCGAGCGTGTGCGTACGAACCGCTTTTGTGCTGCGGCCATAAACGAGGGCGAACACCAACAGGGCTGTGCCCACGAATGTGAGAGAGAAAGCCAGAAGTCGCAACAGTCGGTCGTCGTTCATATACGAAAGGTATGGACGGAAACCAGGATATCCAGAACGAGTAAAATGATTGCGAGTCCCAGGAAATAGAAATACCGGTTAGCGGTTACGTCAACAAAACGCGCCTCGCGAAACTCTCCCTCAATCTGTCCGATGGTGTTAATAAGCCGCGCAACGTCATTTCGCGATGCATTGATCTCAAAATACTGACCCCCGGTCTGGTTCGCCAGCGAACGCAGTGAGCGTGAGTTCAGCTTCGAGACAACAACGTTCCCCTGACGATCTTTCTTGTACCCGCCGTTTACCTGAATACGCCCGCCATCTTCGGTGCCAACACCCAGCGTAAACAATGCGATACCCTTGTTTTCGATTTCGCGGGCGATTTCCTGCGTGTTCTCTCCAAAGTCTTCACCATCGCTGATGAGGATGAGCACCTTCGATTTGGTTTGTCGTACGCTTGAGCCCTCGTCCGCTTCGATCTTCTTGATAGCAAGTTCAAGGGCAGGACCGAAATCGGTGCCCGTCGGTGGCACAAGGCCCGTGTTCATGGTTTCGATGAACAGGTTCAACGCATTCTGATCGTATGTAAGCGGACATTGCATGAACGCCTCGGAAGAAAATATGATGAGTCCAATACGATCTGAATTGAAAGCGCTAACGATCTTCTTCAGTTCGAATTTCACCTTCTCGAGACGTGTGGGCTGGATGTCGAATGCATCCATCGACTTCGACAAGTCGACACAAATCATGATGTCCTTGCCCACGGATTGAACTTCCTTCCTGGCATCGCCGAAAGAGGGACCCAAAAGAGCGAAGATGAGGAGGCCGAACAGGGCAGTTCTGAGAAACAGTTTGAAGAAGACGGAGTGAAAGGGCGTATTCAACTGTCGCGCGATGCGAATAACGCGCGCCAGGTAAAGGAAGTAGAACAAGGCGAACGCCGCTACGAAAACCAGTTCCGTTATCCCGAAAGCCCTATAAAATTCCACACCCGGTGTCCGTTTAGTGCCTTATTTCGCAATTAACAACTTTTTTTGCTTTCCCACGTCCCCCGTACGAGGCGGTAAACATGGCAGTGGTCGGCACCGAAAATACGCGCCTCGCTGAAACGGAATCCTAACCGTTCGTAAAAACGATGCGCCCTCGTATTTGATGCAAGCGGGTCGACCAGAATAGCAGTAACCCGCGGGTCGGCAAAACAGCGGTCGATCACCTGCGTCATGATGCACGTTCCGTACCCCTTTCCCAGATACGCGGGTTCGCCGATCCAAATGTCGATAGCGCGGAGATTGGGTTCAACATCACCCCAATAATGCGACTCCTCCTCCACCGGATCGATAATCTGGACAAAACCAATAGGCGTTCCGTCTACCTCAGCAACTAGCATTTTCCGCCACGGCAGCCTTCGCGGGAGCTCGTCCTCCCAATGCCAGTCGTCGTTTGGGTCCGATGCCACCACGTGTGGCTGAGAATCCCAATGGCGCAATATCGCCGCGTCCCCCTCGTGCGCTTCCCGCAGTTGTAATTGCGTTTTTTTCATCATTTCATCTGCAGATCCTCGCATTATTCCAAAAATCCATAAATCCTTCAAATCCTGATCACGTTAATCCTTCGAATCCTGTAAATCATGGTATATTTTCAAAGCGAATGAGCGAGAGGATGCGCGCGATCACGCTAAATAAATTATGCATGGGTACCCTGGCATTGACACTGCTGTTCAGTATTCTCACTTGTCAGGATAATAGGGGCAGTCCAAATGGCAACCCTCCGCCGGAGGAAGCTGCGTTCCATTTTGGCGTGGACCTATCGTACGTAAACCAGATTCTCGATCACGGTGGTTCCTATCGGGACGAAGGCGAGGTACGTGATCCATACCGCATTTTCAGTGATCACGGCGCCACGCTCGTGCGTGTACGATTGTGGCATAGTCCCGACTGGACGAAAACAGTGTACGATCCGCCGGGTACACAACGGTATCATGATCTTGCGGATGTGGAGAACACAATTTCCAAGGCGAAACAGAATGGTATGCAAGTGTTGCTCGACTTCCATTACTCTGATATCTGGGCCGACCCGGGCCGACAGGAAATACCCGCCGCATGGCAGGACATAACCAATATCACAACGCTGAAAGACTCGGTGTACCAATACACCTTCAAAGTGCTCACTGCGCTGGAGGCTAAGGGACTCTTGCCGGAGTTTGTTCAAACCGGCAACGAGATTAACTGCGGCATGCTGTATACCGATGCACCCCCGCAGTTCCCGGCTTGCAACGCGTGCAATGGAGCATGGAGTAACCTGGCCGAAGTTTTGAACGAAGCAATCGCTGCGGTGCGCAATGTCTCTGCGGAGACGAAAGTTATTCTTCATGTTGCTGATCCAAAAAATGTTGAATGGTGGTTTGACAACATCAAGAGTCACGGTGTCACCGACTTTGATGTGATCGGCTTTTCATATTACCCTTTGTGGCATACTACTGTGCCGCTTGATCAACTAGATGACCAGGTCCTTACATTCAGGCAACGCTACAACAAGTCCGTGATGATTTTGGAGACGGCATATCCGTGGACTACGGCGAGTGCGGACACCTACACGAACATCTTTGGCGGACAAACTCCCATCGCTGGTTATCCCTTCACCAAGGAGGGGCAGCTCAATATAATGAAGGCCATAATTCAGGAACTAAAAGATGGCGGTGGTTCTGGTGCGATATACTGGGAACCCGCGTGGATCACGAGTGATATGCGCGACTTGTGGGGAACTGGCTCCGCGTGGGAGAACTGCACATTGTTCGATTTCGATGGTAACACCATCAGCAGTATTGGCTACATGAAGGCAGAGTATGACTAGTTATTTACTCAGACGAGTGGGGGTGGTCTGTTTTCTGACTGCGGTTGCGCTGACGCAACTTGTGGCACAGCGTGCATCCAGTGTGTATGTCGATAGCAAAGGAGTCATGCGCTGGCGTGACACCCGAAAGGAGGTTCAGGGTTTCGGCGTAAACTATACTGCCCCGTTTGCTCATGCATATCGCGCAGCGAAGCGATTAGGCGTACCGCTTCGCGAAGCCATCGACGCGGATGTTTATCACTTTGCGCGACTGGGCTTCGACGCGTATCGCGTCCACGTGTGGGATACAGAGATCAGCGACTCGGTCGGTAACCTGTTGCAAAACGAGCATCTCGATCTTTTCGACTACATGCTCGCGAAGATGAAAGCCAGAGGCATCAACAGCATTCTAACGCCAATCGCATATTGGGGAAACGGTTTCCCCGAACCCAATGAACACACACCGGGGTTCTCCCGAAAATATGGAAAGGACGCTTGTCTCACGAACGAAGACGCTATCAAAGCTCAGGAGAATTATCTCTATCAATTTCTCAACCACGTAAACCCTTACACCGGGCTGGCGTACAAGGATGATCCTTCCATAATCGCCTTTGAAATAAGCAACGAACCTCATCACCGCGAGGCGCCGGAAAATGTGACAACGTTCATCAACCGGATGGTTAGGGCGATGCGAAGGACGGGTTGTCTGAAGCCGATCTTTTATAACATCAGTCACAGCATTCACCTCGTGGAAGCGTACTTTGACGCCGACATCCAGGGTGGGACATTTCAATGGTATCCCACAGGCCTTGGGTTCGGTCGCGAGCTCCGCGGCAATGTGTTGCCAAACGTGGATGCATACCGCATTCCATTTGCCGACCTTCGCGCATTCAAGCGATCAGCAAAGATCGTGTATGAGTTCGACGCGGCCGATATTGGACGATCCTACATTTATCCGGCAATGGCGCGCAGCTTTCGGAGTGCGGGCATTCAATGGGCCACGCACTTCGCTTATGATCCCACCTACATGGCGCCTCACAATACGGAATACACAACTCATTTTATGAACCTCGCGTATGCGCCACAAAAGGCGCTTGGTTTGAAACTTGCGTCGGAGGTGTTTCACAATGTTCCGATGTACGCCGACTTTGGGCGTTATCCCGATAACACTAGATTCGGACCATTTCACGTCAGCTATACAGAAGACCTCGCAGAAATGATCACGGACACGAAGTTCATCTACACGAACAACACGCAGGCTGCTGTTCCATCTCCGGCGACGCTCGAGGAGATTGCGGGGTATGGCAATTCGAAAGTAGTTCAGTATGAAGGAAAGGGTGCTTACTTCCTCGATCGCCTTGAGCCCGGTGTGTGGCGCCTTGAAGTGATGCCCGATGCCGTTTGGGTCAGCGATCCGTTTGGGCGCAATAGCCTGAATCGCATCAATGCCGTTGTGAAGTGGGGAGAGTGGAACATGACCATAAACCTTCCCGACCTTGGAGAAGATTTTTCGGTGAAGCCTATCAGCGAAGGCAATCAGCATTACCCCAGTGTGACACGAAACACGTTTGTTGTGCGGCCGGGCACGTACCTGATTACGGGAAGGAACCAAACTACGAGTTGGGACGGTGACAGGAAGTGGAAGAATATCATGCTCAAGGAATTTTATGCGCCAAAGGAGAACATCGACAGGACATGGCTAGTACATACGCCGGCGGTAAGCCACACCGAAAGCCCTTTGGAGATTGTTGCAACTGTTGTTTCCGAAGAGGAGCCGGGCGCGGTGGAGGTGTTCGTCGCGGGACCGGGACGCAGGCCCCAGCGGTACACAATGACCCGAGACGAAGGATATGACTATCTCGCTACAATTCCGGTTCAAGAAGTGCGCGAAGGGTTTCTGCGATACTATATAAGTGTCACAATAGGGGATAAGACAGTTACGTATCCCGGTGCTGTTGATGGACATCCGTTGAGTTGGGATTTTGATTGGACGAAAGCCTATGAAGTGCCAGTAGTTCCTGCGGGGGAGCCGGTGTATCTGTTTGTTGCTTCCCGCGATCATGCGCGGTTGTCGCGTCAGTTTACGCGAATGAACCGCCTCGTGCCGACAGCGGATCCGCAGCGTTCGGAACTTCGGATACAAGTGGAGGAATTATCGCGTGTTGTGCCAGAGCATCCCAAGGGCGAGCGATTTAATGAGTATTCGATGCGCTTTTATTTTGGTGACCTGATCGGCGGAAGGAGAGATGATGTCAACAATGCCCGGTCGCTCGTGTTCCGCGGACGGAATCTTGTCGAAGGTGATTTGCCTGTTCAAGTAGCACTCATCACGCGTGATGGCAAAGCCTATGGCGGTATGGTTGCACTCACGTCTTCGACCCAGGATCACTCCCTTTCAATCGCTGACCTCAAGCCTGTTGAGATCGTTTTGCTACCTCGCCCTTATCCTACGTTTCTGCCGTATTATTTTAGGACGAAGAAGGAAGGCGTACCCGACATGTCGGAAATCGAAACATTGCAGATATCCATCGGTCCGGGTTTGAAAGAGGGGTTTGCGGGACCTGTAGAGATTGGAATAGAGAGTATCAGAATTGAGCGATGACCCCATGTGCCCTATGTGAATCCCTATGTGTTCTATGTGGTTCCTCAAGTTTTTGAACACATAGAGCACAGAGGTGGCACATAGGACACATAGAGCAATTTTCGCCTCAAAAATCGTATTTGAGCCCTGAACTTCGCAAAGGGCATGAGTTGCAGCGTAACCTTTCAGATACGTACTTGCTTTAAAGCTTTCTACCTCCTTGATTAGTACCGCAACACCAACACATCACACCAACACATTAACACATGCCCAGGCACGCCCTCGCCCTTGACCTAAAAGACGACCCTCAGTTAATCGCTGCGTATGAGGAATGGCACCGCAAGGTTTGGCCTGAGATTCAGCAAAGTATCATCGATTCGGGTATAGACGTAATGCAGATATTTCGGACGGGAAACCGCCTGTTTATGATAATTGAAACGAACGAGTCATTTAGTTTTGATCGTAAGGCAGGGATGGATGCAACGAATCCGAAGGTCCAGGAATGGGAGAAGCTCATGGACCAGTTTCAGCAGCGGCTCCCCTGGGCAAAGCCGGGTGAAAAATGGGTGTTAATGGACAAAATCTTTGAACTCCGTGCAGAAAATTGATTCTCATCAACACTTCTGGAATTTCGATCCGAAACGCGATGCGTGGATCACGGAGGACATGGCCGCGATCCGTCGTGATTTCGGACCTGAGGACCTTCGGCCGGTTTACGATGCGCACGGCGTAGAAGGCTGTGTTGCCGTTCAGGCGGATCAATCGCAGGCTGAAAATGATTTCCTCCTAGGTCTTGCCGAACACCACGAGTGGATTAAAGGTGTGGTTGGCTGGGTGGACCTGCAGGCCGACGATGTCGCCGATAAGCTTGAACAGCTGTCGGCCCGAAAGAAATTTAAGGGTATTCGTCATATTCTTCAGGGTGAGAAGCAGCGCGACTTCATGCTGCGACCGGCTTTCCTGCGGGGGATTGGTCAACTCCAAAAGTTCGATCTTGCATATGACATCCTCATCTATCCTGATCAGCTACGATATGCTGCGGATTTTGTTGCGCGCTTTCCCAACCAACGCTTCGTAGTAGACCACATCGCCAAACCGTACATTCGCGATAAGAAACTCAATCCCTGGAGGGAAGACATGCAACGCCTGGCTTCATATAAGAACGTTTGGTGCAAGGTATCGGGTATGGTGACGGAAGCGAACTGGTCTTCGTGGCAGAAGAGCGACTTTACACCCTATCTTGATACGGTCACAAGTCTTTTCGGACCTGAGCGACTCATGTACGGAAGCGACTGGCCCGTATGCCTGGTGGCCGCTACGTACGGTGAAATGCTGGAGATTGTTGTCGACTACTTTTCGGTGTTGTCGACAACTGAACAGGAGAAAATATTTCGAACCAACGCTATTGAATTTTACAAGCTTTAAGAACTAGCAATATGGATCTGGGATTAAAGGATAAGGTTATCGTCGTTACCGGCGGTGCCAAAGGAATAGGGCAGGGGATCGTAAATGTGCTCGCGCGTGAGGGGGCGACTCCCGTCATCGTGGGAAGAAATGAAGCCGATAACATTAAGGCGGTCGAGGAGGTTGCGCAGGCAGGAGGGAAGGCATATCATATCACCGCTGAGCTTACACGGCCGGAGGAGTGCGAGCGAGCCGCTCGGTCGGTATTGAATCAGTTCCCAGGTGTATATGGACTCGTGAACAACGCAGGTGTCAATGATGGGGTGGGACTTGAAAAGGGAAATTACGAGGCATTCCTGGCCTCGCTGCACAAGAATGTAATACACTATTATTTGATGGCGCATTACCTGTTGCCGTCATTGAAAGAGAGTAGGGGTGCTATCGTCAACATTGGGTCGAAGGTAGCTGAAACAGGTCAGGGTAATACCTCCGCGTACGCCGCAGCGAACGGAGGCCGCAATGCGCTGACGCGCGAGTGGGCGGTGGAATTGCTGAAGTACCGCATCCGGGTTAACGCGGTAATTGTTGCCGAGTGCTGGACACCCTTGTATGAAAAGTGGATCGCGACGCTCCCCAATCCAAAAGAAAAGCTGGCATCTATTGTGGCCAACGTTCCGCTGGAGCAGCGCATGACGACGGCGGAAGAAATTGCGAATGCCGTCGCGTTCCTGCTTTCAAACGTATCAAGTCACACGACAGGTCAGCTGATACACGTCGACGGCGGTTACGTTCACCTCGACCGTGCACTGGCCAATTCCTAAGAACATGGATGCACTTATCTGTGAATCGCCAGGCACATTACGCTATGCGACGCGGAACGCACCCGTGGCCGGCGAGAACGAAACGATGCTGCGCGTTAGGAGAATCGGTATCTGCGGTACCGACTTGCACGCTTTTGAAGGAACACAACCCTACTTTACATACCCGCGCATTTTGGGTCACGAGTTGGCTGGTGAGATCGTTGAAGTGAACGGTACGCACGCGTTCAAGAAAGGCGACATCGTTACATTTCTGCCGTATTTCAATTGCGGTCGGTGTATCGCGTGCCGGCAAGGCAAAACGAACTGTTGTACAGACCTCAAGGTATGTGGCGTGCACGTCGACGGTGGGATGGTGGATTACCTGGTCGTCCCGACGGCAAACCTCGTGGCAAGTCGGGGAATCGGGCTCGATGCCCTGGCCTTGGTTGAGCCCCTTGCGATCGGGGCGCACGGTATTGATCGCGCTGAAGTCAAGACCGGAGATTTTGTGCTGGTCATTGGAGCGGGCCCAATCGGAATGGGTGCCATGCAGTTTGCACGACTGGCTGGTGCGGAAGTGATTGCATTGGACCTCGATGAGCGGAGACTTGCTTTTTGCAGAGAACGCCTTGGTGTTCATTACACCATCGCTTCGAAAGAAGACGTGTTGGCCCGGCTACGCGATATTACGAGTGGCGATATGCCCTCGGTGGTGATTGATGCAACGGGAAATCTGAACGCGATAAATGAGGGTTTTCGGTACATGTCGCACGGTGGGCGATATGTATTGATTGGATTGCAGAAAGGCGACATAACGTTTAGCCATCCGGAGTTTCACAAACGGGAGGGCACGCTGATGAGCAGCAGAAACGCTACACGAAAGGATTTTGATCAGGTGATACGTGCAATTTCAGAGGGGCGTGTTGATCCTGAATCCTACATTACGCACCGCGTTGCATTTGCGGCGGCCGGTGAGGCCTTTCCGTCATGGCTCAACCGGAAGTCGGGTGTGATCAAGGCGATGGTAATGCGCGATTAATCCGCTTTCGCCTCATTGTCTTCCTTGAAGAAGTCGTTCACGATCCCTTTCAGAAGCTCCATCGTAACAGGTTTTTGGAAGTAGTCGACCACTTCCGGTGTCGCTTTCGCCCGCTTGATGTCGCTCGGGTGATCGGATGAACTGATCACGTAGATCTCCATCTTCTTTGGCAGTGTATGCTTGAGCTTCTGGAATTCGGCCAGGAATCCCCAGCCGTCGATGCCGGGCATGTAGATGTCTAGCAGAATGATATCCGGAAGGTTTTCCGATGACTTCTTATAATTCAGGAGGTAGTCGATTGCCCCCTGCGCATTATTATATATGGTAATGATGCTGGCTACCTCCCCCAATTCAGCGAGCCGCTTGATATAGAACGATGACATCGGGTCATCGTCGATGATACACAGGTTCGAGATTTTCTTAGACATGACCACCAAACTCCGTGACAATCTATCAGTTATTAATGCGCTACGCAATACAGCCATCTTTGGCATGTAAGAAAGACATCCAATACGTTTTTTTTAGCCTCTTAACGATCAAAGAATATCGCACATCGGCGAATCCGACCGCTCGTAGAGGATGCAGGGAGGCTGAAAAAAAATAGATTACGACTGTATGGTTCGGTGAAAAAACTCCGCAAAAATGGTCTGATTGCACTACTTGCTAACGAACTTCAGACCCACGATGGAGGCAATCAGAAGACAAAGGAAGAAAATCCGCCAGAAGTCCGTGGGCTCACGAAACAACAGGATCCCCACTGTCGCGGTACCGGCCGCTCCAATGCCCGTCCAAACCGCATAGGCGGTCCCAATGGGAATGGACTGAATAGCGCGGGACAAGAGCCACATGCTCATGGATAGACTCACTACAAAACCTATCCACCAGAGTGTCGCCGCCGTCCCTGCACTTTCCTTCGCTTTGCTGAGACAGGTGGTAAAGCCGACTTCAAACAGTCCGGCCAGGATCAGGATAAGCCAGTTCATAGGTATGCCGTTAGCGATTCGGGCAAAGGTAATTGTTTTGGCAGGCAGGTTCAGGATGATTGGTGCGATAGAGTCCGTATTTTGGCTGAACCAAACGAAAACCTATGAAGACAAAATGGTTTCTGACCCTGGCTCTGCTGGCCAGTACTACATTTTTTTCATGTGCGCAGTCGGACGCACCGCGCCTCATCGTCCGGGGTGACGATATGGGATATTCCCATTCGGGCAACGAAGCACTCATTCGTTGTTCAAAAGAGGGGATTCAAACCTCAATAGAGGTGATTGTTCCGTCACCCTGGTTTCCGGAAGCGGTGCGATTGCTGGAAGAAAATCCCGACATCGACGTGGGCATTCACCTCGCCTTAACGAGCGAATGGGATAACGTCAAATGGCGCCCGGTCTCGTGGTCGCCGAACCTCACCGATGAAGATGGCTACTTGTATCCTTTCATCTGGCCCAACAAAAACTACCCGGGTCGTGCTCTGCTAGACAACAAGTGGACAATCGAGGATATCGAAAGAGAATTCCGTGCCCAGATTGAACTCGCGCTGAAGAAAATTCCCCGCATCAGTCACGTATCAGGTCATATGGGATGCACCAACATCAACGATGACGTCAGGGCCCTCGTGAAGAAACTCACGGCGGAATACAACATTGACATCGATCTTTCAGCCGCAGGCGTAACCAGCGCTCGCTACGAGGGTCCCCACACCACCTCAGCCGAGAAAAAGGAGGCTTTCATGAAAATGCTCCGCAAGCTTGAACGCGGCAAGACTTATCTGTTTGTTGAACATCCTGGACTCGACAACGAAGAACTGCGCGCCATCTCCCACATTGGCTACGAAGACGTCGCTGCCGACCGTCAGGGTGTCACAGATATGTGGACTGACCCCGATGTCAAAGCGCTCATTAAGGAATTAGGGATAAAATTGGTTAGTTATGCGGATGTTCGGGCGGAGCTGAAAGGTAATCGGTAATCAGTGATCGGTGGGTTTATGAGGATATATCCCATGTAGAGACGTTGCATGCAACGTCTCTACCACTACGACCAGTCTCTACTATTACGATCACATACAATCACACTTCTACTACTAACACCACGTGATTGGTACGACCATGTGATTGGTGGTGTTTAGTAGAGAATGGTGCTATCGTGTCGTAGAGACGCATAATCTGTGTATCCGCATTAAGCATTCAATTAAGCATTCACTGCAACTAGAGTGTCCTGTAGTATGCTGCGTGTTCAAACGATTGAAATTGTGTATTCTGCTTGAAGATATAGCCTTACTTTCCTAATTATGTAAACATATTCAATCGGTTTCTGATGACAGAATGCAGTGATAGTGTGCTGTGGAGTAGTTTGAAGCGTGGGGACCGAACCGCCTTCTCGTTGCTTTATCAGCGATACGTTGGGTTGCTCTACAATTATGCATCGCGGATTTGTAAGGACCGTGACAGAATCGAAGACTGCATTCAGGATGTGTTTGTCGCGCTGTGGAAATACCGTAAAAACCTCGCCGCTACTACTTCAGTAAAGTACTACCTCTATCGTGCCCTTCGCAGCCGGATCATTAAGACAGCTGAGAACAATGAATGGAGTCTTCAGGATGGCCTTCGGTGGGATGACATGGAAACGCTCATAGACTTATCTCCGGAAGAAGAATTAATGTCCATCGAATCCGGTGATGAACGAACCCGCAAGCTGAAAAAATACCTGCACAACCTTTCGCCCCGGCAGTATGAAGCGATCATGCTACGGTTCTATGACGAGTTCAGCTACGAGGAAATAGGTGAGATCATGGGAGCCAACCCCCAGTCGGTTCGTAACCTGGTGGCGCGCGGTCTGCTTCAACTGCGACAGTACGCGCAATTCCTGGCGTAAGCGAACCTTCTTATGCCCGTTCCGGGCAGGTTTTTCTCTGTTTTAAAAAAAAATTTGCTTTAAGGTGAGTTAAAACTCGGGGTCCGTGACTTTTAATAACGCATTCGTGTGAAATGGCATTTAGATGAAAGATTACGCTGACTTTGATGCTGGCGACCTGGCCCAGGATGAGCTTTTTATCAGGTGGGTGAAGAATCCCACCCCGGAGCTGGAGGCTAAGTGGTCCGATTGGCTGGTTGCGCATCCCGATAAAGCGGAAGAAGTTCAGGAGGCGCGGCGGATGGTCCTTGCAATTCTGTCTGAACCCGAACGGTTCCCGAGCGAGTATCAGAAGGATATGATGTGGAACCGCGTGCAGCGTGACATACTGCTGGATGAAAAGCCATCGGTTTGGCAAAACAACCTCCTCAGGATTGCGGCGCTACTGTTGTTGAGCGGCGGCCTCAGCTATTTTGCATTCCTGTATTCTCAAAAAGACGACGTTGCTCAGAATGTGCAGGCAAAAACCTCTATTCCTGAATACTCTGAGCGTGTAAATAATGGAGAGTATCCTCTCAAAATGATTCTGAGTGATGGTAGTTCCATCGTGCTCCAGCCTAACAGCTCACTTCGTTATCCGCAGTCGTTCGGAACAGACAGCCGGCAGGTATATCTTGAGGGAGAAGCTCTATTCGACATTGCCCGCGATCCGCGCCGGCCTTTTCTCGTGTACGCCAATGAACTTGTCACCAGGGTACTTGGTACGAGCTTTTCGATAAGGGCATACGACGACGAACCTAACGTGATTGTAGAGGTTCGCTCGGGTAAAGTGTCGGTTTTCGCTCAGCCGACCGGAACGGCGGTGCAGGCGAGCGACAATCCTCGTCGCGAAGGCCTCGTCTTGTCGCCCAATCAACAGGCGGTGTATTCACGCGAAGACGCGCGACTCACCAAATCACTCTTTGAAAATCCCAGCCTGCTTATTCCGGAAGAGGAACAGCGGAACTTCGAGTTTGTGGATGCGAAGATGGCAGACGTCTTCGCGGCATTGGAAAAGGCGTACGGGGTAGAGATTGTGTACGACGAGGAGATCATGCGAGGGTGCTACCTAAACGCCTCCCTCACGGATGAGTCGCTACAGATGAAGTTGTCGCTGATCTGCAAGGCAGTGAACGCGACCTATGAGATAATGGACACCCACATAATAGTGTACGGTAAGGGGTGTACGGAATGAATCAACTACTCATGAACCAAACCGAAACAGCAAGGACATGAAGACCTAAACCTTTAAAAAACGAGAGCCGGCGACAGGGACCGCCGCCGACTCTTTAAATGCTCCACGCGTACCCATCCGGCCAGGGATGGGGGGAGCGTTTTTCCTAACTGAAACCATTAAGAAAAACCTAGTAAAAGTATGCAAAAACTGCTACAAGTACCGACTTGGGCGTACATTATGAAGGTTTCTCTAGCGCAAATCCTACTCGCAGGCATCTTCCTCAGCTTCGCCCACGCCCACGAAGGCGGAGCACAGAGCGTCCTGGACAGCAGGATCAGCATCCAGCTGGAGAACACCACCATACGTTCGGCCCTGTCCCGAATCGAGAAACTGACCGATGCCCGGTTTCTATATCACTCGCAGCTGGTTTCTACCCGCGAGAAGATCACCCTCAACGAAGAAAACACACCACTCTCTGAAGTACTGGATAAGATCCTGACGCCACTGAACATTGGATACGAGGTGGCGGGCAATCAGATCGTACTCGTAAAACTACGTCGGTCGGATGTCGGCCAAACCGAGACGGCAACCTTCAGTACCGAAGCGTATGCATCGATCCTGATTGGTATAAGCGGCCGGGTTGTCGACAAGGACGGCCTACCGTTGCCCGGTGTGAACATCGTTGAGAAGGGCACTACAAATGGTACGACTTCCGATGCCGATGGACAGTATACGATAAATGTTACGGATGAAAATTCCATCCTCGTATTTAGCTTCATTGGTTATGCGCCGCAGGAAATTCGCGTCGGGACCAGCACGACAATTAACGTTGTCATGCAGGACGACATTACCAACCTGAGCGAAGTCGTCGTTATCGGATATGGTGAACGTGAGAAGAAGGATGTGACAGGCGCCATCTCTTCCATGGATGCAGAGCAGATCTCGAAGAGCACGGCGATGACACCGGAGTTGGCCATGCAAGGACGCATGGCCGGCGTGTTTGTCGGGACGCCTAGCGGCAATCCTTTCGATCGTCCCAACATCCAGATCCGTGGTGTTGCTACCTGGGGATTTGCAGAACCCCTTTACGTTATCGACGGCGTTCCGATCCTTGAAGGGGCAGCCAGCAGTCCGAATGCCGGCTTCCAGGACATTCGGTCGCCGATCAACATCATGACATCGATCAACCCCAACGACATCGAGTCGATTTCGGTCCTCAAAGACGCTTCGGCAGCTGCCATCTACGGTGTGCGTGCCTCCAACGGTGTGATCCTCATCACAACGAAGCGTGGAAAGACAGGCGCGCCGAAAGTGGAATTCAATGCTCAGCGCGGTGTGCAAAATGTCGCCAAGACTTTTGATGTGTTGAACACTGCAGACTACACTGCACTGTATCGGGAGGTTTACGCAAATAACCCAACAGCATCGGGCAGCATGCCTTCTGTATTTGACCCGAACAGTCCGGATTTTCTCGGCAACAGCCCGACGTACGACTGGCAGGACGCGCTGCTCAATAAAGACGCGATCATTGAAGACTACGGAATACGCGTTTCTGGTGGCAATGAGTCAACGACATATTACGTCTCCGGAGGCTATGGAAGAACTGAGGGGTCCCTGGTTCAAAACTATCTCGAGCGATTCTCGCTCGCTTCGAATGTTACCAGCAAGATCTCGCGCATCATCGAGACCGGTATGAACATCAAGCTGAGCGTGAACAAGGCACTTGATAATACCGGTACCGACCTTGGTTACGTGTCGCGCACTCCGCCCTGGCAGCCCATCCACGATCCTTCCGATCCGACGGGCTATGCGCCGTCTGTTAGCTGGGCTTTCGAACCGAACCCGGACTTCGATTTGAACCTCGTGAACCCGGGGCCAGCATACAATCCCGTTGGCGACCCGGAATTCCTGTACGGTCCGGCTACTTATGCTAATGTGTTTGGCCAACAGGTCACATCAGACAGAAGATTTGATCTGTTCAGAACCATTGGGAATGTATACCTGCAGATTGAGCCTATTGCTGGCCTGAAAATCAAAGGAAGTGTCAGTGGCGACTACTATTTCAACCTTCGGAAAGAATGGTCTGAGTACTCTGGTTGGCGCTTCTCCCAGACCCCGGGCAATCCTTACAACGGCCACGACGGAACGGCCAAAGGATCATATGGTGAACGCCAAAGCCGAAATCTGAACCTCGTGAGGGAACTTACTATTAACTACAACAGGAGTTTTGGTGATCACAACATTGATGTGCTGTTCAATGCAATGGACCAGGAGAGCACATGGCGATACACTGACGCAAGCTCTGGTCAAATCAACTATACGGATCCGAACTTCCGCAATGTAGGTAACAACCCTCCGTTTAACGGAACGTTTACGGGAAGGGTCCCGCAGGCATTGCAGGGATACCTGGGACGCGTGAGCTACAAGTATCAGGATCGCTACTACTTCGATGCTACTGTCCGTCGTGATGGCGCCTCCACGTTTGCTCCTGGCTATCGCTGGGGAACGTTCCCGTCCTTTGCTGCAGGATGGCGCATCAGTTCCGAACCGTTCTTCCAATCGATGAATATCGCTTTCATCAACGACCTGAAATTCCGCGGCGGATGGGGTGAACTCGGTAACAAGGAAACGTCCCAGGGCTTTGCCTACCTGTCAGGTGTCAACGGAACGCCTGATTATGCTCTTGGCTCAGGCAACGGCAATCCCTACGGTACGCAGTATCCCGGCGTTCGTCTTCCGAATTTCCCCAACTTTGATTTGACGTGGGAGCGCGTGCGTACGACCAACGTTGGCTTCGACGCGGTGCTTATCAACAACCGCGTAACATTTACTGCGGA
Source organism: Cyclobacteriaceae bacterium (assembly GCA_036563875.1). Classification (GTDB taxonomy): domain Bacteria; phylum Bacteroidota; class Bacteroidia; order Cytophagales; family Cyclobacteriaceae; genus ZC4RG29. The sequence continues at coordinate 43,114 of DATCLO010000110.1, read as the reverse complement.
ATACTATAGCCGTTATACTGAAGGAGTAATTCAGCTCGTTGAGCTGCCCCCGAGCTCTGGTATTGAAGCAGCGACCGACCTGAACATTGGAAACGTGAGAAATAACGGCGTAGAGCTCCAGATTGGATACAACAACACATTCGGCCGACTTGGGTTCAATGCGTCCGCGAACTTCACAACGGTCCGCAACAGACTTGTGAAGATGTATCAAGGAACACCGTTTGGTGGAAGCGACGCCCGTTACCAGGAAGGGTATCCTCTGGGTTACCTGTGGGGATGGAAGGTGGGTGGAATATTCCAGAACGATCAGGAAATCGCCAACTGGAAGGCTGAGTTTGAAGATGGCATCGGGACCAACAACCAGCAGCCCGGTGACATGTACTTCCTGGATCTTTACGGATCACCTGCACCAGGTGAGATTATTAATCCCGAACCGGACGGCGTTGTCAACAACAACGACCGCACGTACCTCGGCAAGACCATCGCTGGATACTACTACGGTTTGAGTCTCGGGTTTACTTACGGAGGATTCGACCTTTCGATATTCCTCCAGGGTGTTGGCGACATACAGAAGTACAATTATCAACGCTCTGGTGGAGAATCAATGTCGAGTACCGGTGCAAATCAATGGGCTTCTACGCGAAATCGGTGGACCGGCGAAGGCACAAGCACCACAATGCCTCGCGCTGTGTTTGACGATCCGAACGGAAACAACCGGTTCTCGAACCGCTTTGTTGAGAACGCAGGATTCCTCCGCGTGAAGAATGTACAGCTCGGCTATACCGTTCCGTCTACGCTCCTGGAAAAAACAGGTGTTATTGACAATGTTCGGTTATTCCTGAGCGGAACGAACCTCGCGACTTTTACAGACTGGACGGGTCCTGATCCGGAGAACGATGTCTTCCCGCCGCTGCGCCAGATTATGTTAGGTATCAGTGCCACATTCTAAAACGGAGGAATGAACATGAAAAGCAATAAAAAGAAACTGACACTACTGGTACTGTGTCTGACTTTCATAGGATTCAATTCCTGCAATGAATCACGCCTGGACATTGCTCCCGGTTTCCCCACGGAAGAGGCATACTTCTCTGAGGAGATTGAATTCACACGGGCAATTTATGGCGTGTATGCTAAGATGAGCGATTTCTACTGGTACAATGCAAGCCAGGAAGCATTTGTGACTCCTATCTGGTACCTGACCGGCGACGATATTACAACTACAGGACAGGACGAATTCGAGATCTTCAGTAATATTCAGCCGGGAAGCGGAAGACTCAACTACTTTTTCCGTGCACTCTATCAGCTGATTTCGCGCGCCAACGTTGTGCTCGAAAAGAATGCTGAAGTTGAGGACGGCATTTATGTAACCCCGGGTCTGAAGGAAGCACATCGCGGTGAAGCTCTGTTTCTCCGTGGCTTCGCGAATTTCATGCTCTGGAACATCTGGGGAACCGCACCCCTGATCACAGAGCGCCTTAAGAGTCTCGACAACACGACGCCCCCCAGTTCAACCGGTACGCAACTGCTTGATCAAGCGATAGCCGACTTCTCAGAAGCGGCAACGCTGCTGCCCGATTCGTGGCCGGATACCGATCGTGGACGGGTGTTCAAGAGCTCTGCACGCGGAATGCTGGCCAAAGCGTTGGTGTTCAGAGCCAGCGTGACCGGCAGTGTAGCCGATTATCAGGCAGCGATCACGGCGGCTGACCAGATTACGGATCGTGTGCTGGTGCCCGCTTACGATGACAATTTCGCGGCTGATACCGAGAACAACGACGAGTCGCTGTTCGAATACCAGGCATCGCAGGCATTCGCAGGCGACAACATCTGGCTCGGTAACGACTTCGATAACGCCATCGGATCGCTGTCCGCGTTCTGGGGATTTTACGACAACTCGTTCAACATGTTCGGCAAAGCACCGTTCATTGCCACGACGAAGCTGCGCGATCTGTTTGAAGCGGATGATCCGCGACTGGAACTGTCGCTCGACCCTTCGGATCTGAGCTTCAGAAAATACGTCACACGCGATGTATTAAATCCTACAGGAGGCGCATCCAACAACAACCCGCGCATCCTCCGGTACGCCGACGTACTTCTGCTTAAGGCAGAGGCTCTCAATGAGTCTGGTGGATCAACAACCGAAGCCATAGATCTTATCAACCAGGTGCGCGCTCGTGCGCGGGGGGCGGGTTCATCGCCTGCCGATCGTGACAACAGCGTAACTGACCGCGACGTAATACGCCAATGGATCATGGACGAGAGGATGATGGAACTCGCGGGCGAAGGTCAGCGCTGGTTCGATATCCGCCGTTGGGCGATCGGAGGTCAGATCACCCTGGATAATGCCTTCTTTTCATCAGCTATACCCGGTGACATGGGATTCCAGTCAAAACACCTGTACTTCCCAATACCCACAGGTGAGACTGACGCGAACCCCAACATCACACAGAACCCGGGTTACTGATTTGCTGGGTTAACTTTGGTCGAGAAAGCGCGCCCCCATTCGGGGGCGCGCCTTTCCTATGCGAGTTGAATCAATAAGTGTGTAGCAATGATGATAAGAGAATATCCGATCATTGATGAGATCAACATAGATAACCTGTCGGCAACGCCTAAGTACATGCAGGTGGCGAAGGCGATTCTGAAGGCAGTACACGAAGAGCGCATCAAGAAAAACCAAACCCTTCCGTCTATCAACGAGCTCAGCTATTCGCTCGATATTTCGCGCGATACAGTAGAGAAAAGTTATCGACACCTTAAGCAACGCGGTGTCATCGACTCCGTTCCCGGCAAGGGATTCTTTGTGAGGAGCAACGAGATGCACAAACGGTATAGGGTGCTGTTGTTGCTGAATAAACTGAGCGAACACAAGAAGGTAATGTACGATGCCCTCCTGGAAACATTCGATGGATCCGCGGAGGTTGACATATACGTATACAACAACGACTTCGCCAGTTTCAGGAAGCTCATCCTCGATAGGATGGAAGATTACACACACTTTGTCGTTACTGCTCTTTTTTCGGGTCGCACCGAAGACGCCGGCCAGGTGATGAGCGCTATCCCGCGTGACAAGCTGATTGTATTCGATAAGCTGGTCCCTGGTCTTCCCGACGGATACGCTGCGGTCTATGAGAATTTCGAAAGCGATATCTACAACGCGCTTACGGGCATGCTCGACCGCGTGCGCTGCTATGAACGATTGAAAGTGGTCTTCCCGGACAACAGCTACTATCCACCTGAAATCATAAGAGGAATTCGCAAGTTCGCGACGGAACACGGCTTCGGTTTGATGGTTGTCCCATCACTCGACAATACGAGTGTGAATCGTGGTGACTTGGTGATTACCGTGCGGGATAAAGATCTGATGACTTTGGTGGAATACGTTATGAACTCCAACCTGAAGCCAGGTGCAGACATTGGGATCATATCGTACAATGAGTCCCCATGCAAGAAGTATATACTGGGGGGAATTACGACCGTATCGACGAATTTCCGCTTTATGGGTGAGCAGGCAGCACGATTGATCATGGAAGGCGCGCGTGAACAGGTGGCTGCACCGTTTGAAGTTCACCTCCGCGCTTCTCTCTAACCCCTATGTGCCCTATATGTAGTTCTAGTGTTCTATATGGTTCAAAAAATTTTCCAACCTCTTTTGAACCACATAGAACGCATAGGGTCACCTAGGGCACATAGGATTACCGTTTACCGATTGCCTTTTCTGCAACCGCATTCCCTTTCTCTCCGTACACAAAGAATTCCAACGGCCCATTATTCCTGCTGACGACGAGCGTCTTCCTTCCGCCCGCGGAACGGAGCAACTCCACATACCGCACGTTGCCATCAGCAAGAAATCCAGATTCAAGGTGGGAGAGAGGTGTCCAGTTGAATGCGCCGTCACCTAGCATGACGAGGCCAAGGGATGCATCATAGCGTCCGAACAGGGTTTCCTGGTCGTAGTTATTGCCGATCAGAATCAAGTCCGGATTGCCATCGCCGTTGACATCGTCAGCAACAATATCATTCACAGTAGAGATCTGGGCGATATCCGGAAGATCTACCATGCGGAATGAACGACCACCTTCGTTAATCAGCACTACTGACTCCAGTTTCTTCGCATCCAGTGTAAGCGCTCCTTCAAGCTCTTCCGGTGTAAGCGCCTTGCTGAAGGGCGTTACGGCATATTGAGTGTACGTCTCAAAACGCCCCTTCATTTTCGGCAATTGGTCGATTAACACCAATCGATTGTGGACGATAAAGCGCTCGCGGTCAAATTCATTGTAGTAAGAGATGATCGGGTCAACAGAGCCGTTGTTGTCGAAATCCTTCGCGACGATCTGAACGGGGTTGTCTGTTGAGGACTTGAAAAACGAATTCCCCCCGGTATTCCCGGCAACAATGTCGACATAGCCATCATTATTCAGGTCTATGGCTTTCAAACAATTCCACCATCCACTGGTGTGTGACAGTCCGTAGTTGTCCGTGACTTCTTCAAATGATTGGCCTGCATTTCGGAAAATTCGGATAGGCATCCATTCTCCCGCGATGATCAAGTCCGGATAGCCGTCATTATCGACATCAGTCCACGTGGCCGATGATACCAAACCCGGGTTGGTCAATGCGGGATTAAGCGACTCCGTGACATCGACAAACTTCCCACCGTCATTTTGCAGCACATAACTCCTCGGCGCATGCGGATACTGTCCTTCGAGGAGCCGCCCGCCCACAAACAGGTCGATATCACCATCTTTGTCGAAATCTGCCGGTTCGACACACGACGCCGAAATGCGAATGTCCGGAAGCATACCTAATGCAATGGAAAACGCCCCGTTGCCGTCGTTCTTAAAGATGCGATGTTCTCCTGCAGGCAAGCCACCGCCCGGACATGCGCTTGCCACATACAGGTCTGCGTCACCGTCACCGTCAAAGTCTGCAAACAATGCACCACCATCGTCACCCGGCATTGGAGGAAGGGATTGCTTCAATGAAAATGTGCCGTCCGGCAATTGAACGTATATCGCCGTCTCTTCGCCGTTTTCACCCCCGATATAAAAGTCGTCCAGGCCATCGCCGTTTACATCACCATGCGCGAGGCATGGTCCGAAACGTGACAGCTCATGCATCAGCGTCCGTGTAGAAAGGATGTCAGACGGACTTTTCTCCTTGTGCTGATGAGCGACTAATTCTTTCCGTGCCATTAAGCCTTCCCGCGGAGTAGGGCGAGTATGCAGGGGCTGCGCTTCTTTCTTTGAATAAAGGACTACCGTGTCGGCGGGCAAGCCAACCATCTTCATATACGTGTTGTCCGGCCAGACGATCAGCACGGAATCGACACTAGTGTTGCTTCCAAGTCCGAAATGCGCGGCGGGTTCTACACTTGACTGAAACCCGCGGTAAGGCGTCATCTCTATAGACTGAGTCGTTCCGCCAGCATAAACCAAAATTTTCTCATTAACCGGCAATCCTTCCGGCACTAGCCTGATGAAATGATTTCTGTTTGAAAGACGGTCCAGAGTGTTTTCGTACACGATAACCTCCTGGTCGATGTTGTTGGTAACAAGGTCCAGATCTCCATCGTTGTCAAGATCAACGTACACCGCACCATTGGTGAAGGTTGGCAGACTTGTTCCCCATTCTTCGGTTTTGTCTTCGAAGATCAGCGAGCCGCTATTTCGGAACACTGGATTCGGAAGTTTGACATCAGGAAGTTTTGCAACTTCTTCATAAAGTCTTTTAGATCTCGTTTCCGGTGTTCCGAAAGGACTTGCGCCCATCCCGAAGAAAACAAAATCGAGATTGGTCACATCTTTTCGATAACCATTTCCAATGAACAAATCCTTGTAACCGTCATTGTCGAAGTCTGCCAATAAAGGCGCCCAGCTCCAGTCGGTTTTGGCAACACCAGCCAGGAACGCGATTTCGGAAAACAGGTAGGAGCCATCGGGTGATGGGCCACGATTGAGTTGCAACGTGTTGCGCATGTATTGCGGCTCATAACCCATTCCCACGGCCATGTGAAAGAAGTCATAGTTCTGTCCCGGCGTCATAAGCTTCTGCCGTTTGTGATCCGGTGGTAGCATGTCAACAGCGACAATGTCCGGAAGATTATCATTATTGAAGTCTGCTATGTCGGCGCCCATACCGTTGTGCGCCTGGTGCTTCAGGTAATCACCTATGCGGTTTTGAAACGTGCCATCCTGCTGGTTAATCCACAGGAGATCGTTTGAGAGAAAGTCGTTCGATACGTAGATATCCGGCCAGGAGTCGTTATTGATGTCGCAGATCACGACGCCCAACCCGTATCCTTCAATCAAAATTCCTGCTTCCCGGGAGACGTCGGTGAATGTGTTATCGCCGTTGTTTCGGTAGAGCTTGTCGGTCGACTCAGCCTCGCCGTTGACACGCCTTGGACGCAGGTTGTTGCGGTTGAATTTTTCGAGCCAGTTGTTGAGCAGGTACATGTCCAGGTCGCCGTCCTTGTCGTAATCAAAAAACGCGGCCATGGTGCTATAAGAACTGTCAGCCAGCCCATACGCTTCACCCATCTCGCGAAATGTGGGCACGCCATCCTCGACACCCTGATTGACGAACAGTATGTTCTTACGCCTCTCAGGAGAGCCGATTCCGCCTACGCAGAGATAAATATCATCAAGACCGTCGCCGTTGATGTCAGTCACCGCGACACCGGTGACCCACCGGTTGGTGGTCGTGCCGGACTTTTCCGTGGCGTCTTCGAACTTCAGATTCCCTTTATTCAGGTAGAGTCGGCTCGTGACCTGGTTTCCCCCGAAATAGAGATCGAACAGGCCATCGTTGTTGAAGTCGCCGACACCCACGCCGCCGCCATTGTAGATGTATTCGAACGTCAGTGCGTTGACAGAATCATCGGTCACCAGCGTGTTCTGGAAGCTGATGCCCAGGTCGGGGCCGGAATGCGCTGTAAAGAGTGTCGAGGGCTTATCCCTGCATCCCGTGGCTGCCAGGGCCGCAATGAGGCCTATCCATGCAGTTCTCATATTCAAAGATATGTTTTGTGGAATCGCCGCCCGACTCGCACTGTCCTGCGCTGGTGGGTGTACCGAGGAAAACTGCAATTACAGGACGGTTCTTACCAGTTTTTTTTGTTTTTTGAAATCCTTACCAAACCAGAAACTATGGGGAGAAAAACGGGTCGCCGCGAGTTCATCAGGAACGTCGGGCTTGGCAGCCTCGGCGCTGTTGCCCTTCCCGGGACCGCTCTCGCTGAGAAGGAAGGTTCGCCGGAAAAGGCACAGTCAAGGAAATCAACGCGTCGGTCAGCGCGCCAGTACAACGACTATTACACCGGTGCGCAACTGAACCGCATTGCTTTTCCCATCGGAGGCATCGGGACAGGCATGTTTTGTCTGGAAGGCACCGGTGCCATTTCGCACATGTCCATCCGCCACAGACCGGAGCTGTTTCGCGAGCCCACCATGTTCGCTGCGCTCTCGGTTAAGGGTGTGGAAAAAGGAGCCAAGATTCTGGAAGGCCCGGTACCGGATTGGAAGAAGTTCGGGTATCGCGGAGCGGGTAATGGATCCGGAGGCACAACTTACGGTCTTCCGCGCTTCAACAGCGCTAAATTCCTGGCAAGATTTCCTTACGGCATTATTGAGCTTGAGGACGACGATCTGCCCATCACGGTGAAGATCACCGGTTGGAATCCGTTCATACCCAACGATCCGGATAACTCCGGGCTTCCGGTCGGTGCATTCGAATATGAGCTCAGGAACAATGGCTCGAATCCTCTTGAAGCGATCTTTTCTTATCACTCACGCAATTTCCTCTCTGTAGAAGGCGGCACCAACAGCATTCGCAGCGGCAAAAGCGGTTTCATACTTTCTGAAGCGGGCACTGAACAAAAGCCCAACCAGAAGGCAGACTTCTACATCGGCGCGACCGAGCCCAATGTGGTCGTCGATCACTGCTGGTTTCGCGGCGGATGGTGGGATCCATTAACGATGGCCTGGAACGCCGTCAGGGATGGTGAAGTGCGTTCCGTGGAGCCGGTTGAAAAGGGTGCGCCAGGAGCTTCCCTGTTTGTTCCGATAAGCTTACGCCCTGGAGAAACGCGCATCGTCAAAATTGTCATGGCATGGTACGTGCCAGAGTCAGATATCCGTCACGGTAACCCTGCCGAACCGGAAAATTGTGATCCAAAATCGGGGTGTTGCAACTCACCTTCGGACATTGGTCTCGATCCCTACGACAAGGACTTTAACGCCGAGTTCTATAAACCCTGGTACAGCAGCCGATTTAAGAATGTAGAGGAGGTTGCCGACTACTTCATCGCCAACTACGAAGACCTCAACGCGCGGTCTGCACTCTTTCGCGACACTTTTTACAAAACTACGCTACCCCCGGAAGTCGTGGAAGCCGTAGCGGCCAACCTCACGATACTGAAGTCGCCTACGGTCATGCGGCAATACGATGGCCGGTTGTGGAACTACGAAGGTTGTGGAGACGACTGGGGATGCTGCCACGGCTCCTGCACCCACGTGTGGAATTATGCGCAAGCGCTGCCGCACTTGTTTCCATCATTAGAGCGGAGTTTGCGTCATACTGAGTTTTGTGAGAATCAAAGCGCCGCGGGGCACCAAACATTCAGGGCTTCACTTCCGATACGTCCCACAGACCACGCCTTTCATGCCGCAGCAGACGGCCAGTTGGGTGGCATCATGAAGGTTTACCGTGAATGGCGTATCAGCGGTGATACAGAGTGGCTGCGAAAAATGTATCCAATGGTTAAGGTAAGCCTCGACTATTGCATTAAGACCTGGGATCCCCGCGAGAAAGGAGTGCTTGAAGAGCCGCATCATAACACCTATGACATCGAGTTCTGGGGTCCTGACGGTATGTGCACAAGCTTTTACCTCGGCGCACTTCAGGCTGTCATTAAAATGGGTACCGCGTTGAAGGAAAACGTGACGAGGTACAAAAGGCTGTTGACGAAAGGCCGGAAGGCAATTGAAACAGAACTGTATAACGGCGAGTATTTTATTCAAAAGATTACAGTTGACGGACTCAATGCAGCGAATCCCGTCGAGGCTTCGCAGAAGTCGATCGGAGGGCAGTATTCGCAAGAGGCCCTCGACTTGCTACGGAAGGAGGGACCCAAATATCAGTATGGCAACGGCTGCTTGTCGGATGGCGTGCTGGGCGCCTGGATTTCCCGCATGTGTGGACTTGATGATCCATTTGATTCGGGAAAGATCAAAAGCCACCTCCTTGCCGTTCACAAATACAACCTGAAACACGACCTGAGCGACCATGCCAATCCACAACGTCCTGCCTATGCGTTTGGCAACGATGGTGGTCTGCTGTTGTGTTCATGGCCGAAAGGTGGGAAGTTATCTCTTCCATTTGTGTACAGCGACGAAGTGTGGACGGGTATCGAGTACCAGGTCGCATCGCACCTCATGTTGTGCGGTGAAGTTGAGAAAGGGCTTGAAATCGTACGCACTTGCCGTGATCGCTATGACGGCGTGGTTCGCAATCCTTTCAATGAGTATGAGTGCGGCAGTTGGTACGCCCGCGCGCTGGCGAGCTACGGATTGTTGCAGGGGCTTACCGGTGTACGCTACGACGCCGTCGATCAGGCGCTTCATGTCGATTCAAAGATTGGAGACTTTACAAGTTTCCTTTGCACTGCCACTGGATATGGCACAGTAACCCTGGAAGGTGGCAGAGTGTCAATAAATGTCGTATCAGGGTCAATACCAGTTAGAGAAACATATATTGCAGGAAAGAAGGTAGGATGAAATACACGATACGATCGCTTTTTCTCCTCTTCGTCGGACTTGTGGTTATTTCGTGCAGCCCACAACGTGAGAACGCCGAGGAGGCAGTCAAACGACCTAACATCATTTATATCATTGCAGATGACCTTGGATACGGTGATTTAAGCTGTTACGGACAGAAAAGGTTTCAAACTCCCAACATCGACCGGCTGGCTGCAGAAGGCATGCGTTTTACGCAACACTACGCGGGGACTACAGTATGCGCTCCCTCTCGCTCTGTGTTGATGACCGGCCTACATACAGGTCATACACCCATCCGGGGCAACAAGGAATGGCAACCAGAAGGACAATGGCCATTACCGGATTCTGCTTACACGCTGGCTGAAATGCTGAAGGAAGCAGGCTACGTAACGGGAGCTTTTGGAAAGTGGGGGTTAGGCTTTGTGGACACGGACGGTGCACCGCATCGTCAGGGCTTCGACCGATTCTACGGATACAACTGCCAGCGTCTTGCCCACAACTACTACCCTGCTCATCTGTGGGACAATGAAACGAAAGTTGTGCTGGAAGGCAATACAGGATTGGCGAAAGCCACTTACGCACCTGAACTCATTCACCGCGAGGCGCTGAAATTTCTCGAAGAAAATCGCGACACGACCTTTTTCATGTTTTATCCTTTCATAATGCCGCACGCTGAACTTGCCGCGCCAGAGGCTTATATGGAACGGTTCCGCGGAAAACTCTTACCGGAGAAAGCGTTCGAAGGCGTTGATGATGGCGAACGTTTCCGGCAAGGCCCGTATGGATCACAACCTGAGTCTCACGCTGCCTTTGCTGCGATGGTGACGTTGATGGATGATATGGTTGGCGAAATTGTGCAACGCGTGAAAGAACTCGGCCTGGAAGAAAATACACTGATCATATTTACTTCAGACAACGGTCCCCACATAGAAGGCGGCGGCGATCCGGATTACTTCGACAGCAATGGTCCTTTGCGTGGATATAAGCGCGATTTGTACGAAGGCGGAATTCGTGTGCCTATGATTGCCCGCTGGGTTGGTCACATAAGACCAGGAAGCGTGTCCCATCATGTCTCGGCGTTTTGGGATGTGATGCCGACAATCGCTGATCTGATCGATGTTGAAGTTGAGAGCGATGGCATTTCATTCCTTCCGGAACTTCTCGGGGACACTGCGAGACAACAGCAGCATGAAGCTTTGTACTGGGAGTTTCACGAACAGAGCGGAAGACGTGCCCTGCGCGTTGGCGACTGGAAGCTGGTGCAATACAATGCGTGGTCTGAACCGCAGGGAGCTTTTGAACTCTACAACCTTCGCGAAGATGTAAGCGAGACGAGAAATGTCGCAGAAGAGTTTCCGGAAAGGACTGCCGAACTTGCGGCACTACTGGCGAAGCAGCGAACACCCTCGCCTGTGTTTGAGATCAAACCTCAGACCGTTGGAAACGTCCAGGGTTCGCGATAGTTCGGTCGGATAAAAGCGTTGGCGGCTTTGTTATCGCCAAAGTTGGAACCGGCCTCATTCCATTTCAGCTGCGTTTGAGTGCGAAGCGCGATGTTGCCCATGTGGGCATAAAGGGCGACCAATCGTCCGTTCTCAATGGTGCAATTCGGGTCTTTCCTTGAGCGAATGCATTCGATGAAATTCTGCATGTGCTCCTGATGGTAATCGCGACCCGGTTGCGGCGGTATTGCGGGAACCTTGTACGTGCCGTCCGCACTTTCAGGAAATACTTCCCAACCAGCTCTGTCGATGACAAGCGTGGCAAGGTCGCCCACGTACGCAATACCATATCGCCTTCCATAGGGACCATTTTGTGTTCCTGCGGTGTGGTCCCACGTGATCACATGATCTTTCATTTGATAGATGACGCTCATTGTATCAAACGTCTCATGATCGTAATTGGGGGACGCCCAGTTTCCTCCGGCTGCTGAAACAGAAAGCGGCAGTGTAGTGGTGTCAGTGGCCCATAATGCCATGTCGAGGAGGTGAACACCCCAGTCAGTCAGGAGTCCGCCGCCATAATCCCAGAACATGCGCCATGAGCTGTGAAAGCGGGCGGCATTGAAGGGACGGACAGGTGCTGGTCCGAGCCACATGTCGAAATCAACACCTGCTGGAACTGTACTATCGGGCACCTTCTTCTGACCGATGCCGTAAGCGAAATTTCCCCAGACGTTGATCTTCCTGAGCTGACCGATGTTGCCGCCCTTAACAAAATCGAGCGCTTTCTTCCAGTGATCACCGCTTCGTTGCTGTTGCCCGACCTGCACAACGCGATTGTAGTGTCGTGCAGCGCGGACCATGACATCGCATTCGGCAATGCTGTTGGCCAGGGGCTTTTCCACGTACACGTCTTTACCCGCCTGGCAGGCATAAACAAATGGGAGGCAATGCCAGTGATCCGGCGTTCCGATGATCACAGCGTCGAGATCACGAAGTTCGAGGAGCCTTCGAAAATCTGAGAATTTTTTGGGAGCCTTTCCCTGGATGGCTTTTACGTCTTCTGCGCGCCTGTCGAGTATGGATGCGTCTACGTCGCAAAGGCCAACACATTCAACGCCAGGAACGCGTAACGCGTTTTCCAGGTCGCCAAAGCCCATGCTCCTGCAACCGATCAGTCCAACCAGAACTTTATCGCTGGTGGAAGTCGTTGGCTTCGCGGCGGATGAGAGAGGAGCTGAAAAGATGCCGGACAGGCCGACGCCCGCTACAAACCGGGACGTGTCGGAAATAAATTGGCGACGCGACGGTTTGGAGTTCTTACTCACATCTACAAGGCCCAGGCCTTTTCGCCCTTCTTGTACTCGATGCAGCCTTCATACCGGCCGGGGACAGGCACGTATCGCAGCGCTTTGGTAGCGCCTACTTCAGATGTAAAGTATCCCCACAGCGTGAGTTGCTTCATCAGCGTGAAATAGTGGTTGGGATCTTCAGATCCTTTGCTTTCGCTGTACGCTTTGGCTTCAGCATCGATCTCAACGAGAAGGTCATGCTTTTCTTCGGCGGAAAGGTCCATGAAATCTTTTCCAAATTTCTTGTCGGCCGCTTCGTTGAGCTTGCCGATGCCTTCCATAAAGATTTGCTGATCCTTTTCCTCGTAGCAGTCGGTTACGATCACTTTCATGAACTCACCAATGGCCGCAGCCTTTGCGCCGGGTGATGAGGCTGTAGTGGGCAGTATGGTTTCACCGACTTCATCAAGAAGGCTGATGACGTCAGGGGAGAAGGTCAAGGTCTCCGCAGGCATTGAACTATTGCGGCAGCCGGTCAGGAAGGCCTCGGCGCCCACAATGGTTCCACCAAAAATCAGGGCGACCCTCGATAATGCTTCTCTTCTATTCATACGTATAGGCTTTAGTCGTTCTTGGATAATGTTAGAGGTTCATGCGTTTTAATTCCCGAACCGCATAGTCTGCCGCTCTCGCAGTAAACGCCATGTAAGTTAGTGAAGGATTCTGACATGCGGCTGATGTCATGAACGATCCGTCGGTGATGAACACGTTTGGCGCATCCCATACCTGGTTCCATTTGTTGAGCACAGACGTCTTCGGATCACGGCCCATGCGCGCTGTTCCCATTTCGTGAATGCCGCGACCAGGGGTACCATCTCCATCAGCGCCGCCCACATCTTTTACTCCGGCGGCTTCAAGCATTTCCAGGGCGTCGTTCAGCATGTCCTTGCGCATATTGAGCTCGTTTTCTTTGAGCTCACAGTCGATCGCGAGAACATTCAACCCCCACTTGTCTGTCTTCGTCTTGTCGAGCGTGACTTTGTTCTCGTGATACGGAAGGATTTCGCCAAATCCGCCCATACCGATAGTCCAGCGTCCCGGTTCAGTAAGGGCTTCCTTGAATTCTGCACCAATGCTGTATTCAGCAATTGAGCGCTCCCAGTTTTCTCTGCTGGCCGCGCCCTGATAACCGAATCCTCTGAGATAGTTCCGCTTTTCGCCGTTCAAGTTACGGAACCTCGGAATATAAAATCCGTTCGGACGGCGTCCGTAGTAATATTTGTCTTCATAACCTTCAACCCAGCCTCCGGCGCCTACGCCCAGATGGTGGTCCATCAGGTTATGGCCAAGTTCACCGCTGCTGCTGCCCAGACCATCCGGCCACACATCTGTGGCGGAGTTCATGAGTATCCAGGTCGTATTAAGTGTTGAAGCGTTCAGGAATACAATTTTCGACTTGTATTCGTATGTCTGATTCGTTTGAGCGTCGAGTACTTCAACGCCGGTAGCGCGCTTCTTGTCCTTATCGTACAATACTTTAGTCACAATGCTCCATGGACGCAGTGTGAGATTTCCCGTCTTCATCGCCGCGGGCAGGGTAGACGACTGCGTGCTGAAGTATCCACCGAACGGACATCCGAGCCAGCACTTATCGCGGAATTGACACTGTTGTCTTCCGGCGAGCGGGCCTGTTACGTTGGCTGATCGTCCGATGATCATATGACGTTTGCCGCCGAATGTCGATTTGATGCGCGCTGCGACGTCCTTTTCAACGCAATTCAACTCCATAGGCGGCAGGAACTGACCATCGGGGAGGTGGGCAATACCATCGCGGTTGCCGCTTATGCCAGCAAATTTCTCGACGTAATCATACCACGGTTCGATGTCTTTGTATCGCACGGGCCAGTCAATAGCAATGCCTTCGCGGGCATTGGCCTCGAAGTCGAGGTCGGAGAGGCGATAACTTTGCCTTCCCCACATCAGGGAGCGGCCACCCACCTGGTATCCCCGGAACCAATCGAATCGCTTGATTTCCGTGTAGGGACAATCCTTATCGCTTGCCCACCATTCCAGGTTCATTTCGTTCAACGGATAATCCCGCTTCAGAACCGGATAGTCTTTTATCATTTGTTGGGTGCGCGAACCGCGATGAGGAAACTCCCACGGATGTTTCGTTGCGCTGTGATAATCCTTAATATGTTCAACATTCGGCCCACGCTCCAGCATGATGACTTTTAAGCCTTTCTCACACAATTCTTTTGCTGCCCATCCCCCGCTGATGCCGGAGCCGACTACAATAGCGTCAAAAACATTTTCTTGCATCCTTGTTGCTTGTTTTTATATCCTTTCAGGTTTCTGAAAACGCGATGAAAATAAGAATAATTTATTTTTCCGCATGAAAAAAATTCTCTCAATCGCGATTTCGCCCTCAACACCCGCATTATGAGCGATTTCTACGGCAGTATTTTGGCTATTTCAATTCGCTTGCGGCATCCTTATCAACGAACCAATGGACGACGCCGTTACGAGGCTCTACACACTGGGCAGGATAGTTGTGTGGTGCGCGCGGCCCTCTGATGACGTTGCGCACGGCAGCAGCTTTGGCGCTACCGCTCACAAGGAAGGTAATAATACGGGCTGCGTTGATTAACGGAAAGGTGAATGTGATGCGACGCGATTTCAGTTTTTCTACATACACGTCCGTAACCCATGCGGTTTTTTCTTCCAACGCCGTCGTGTTGGGGAAAAGTGAAGCTGTATGCGCATCATCGCCAAGACCAAGCAAGATGATGTCGAACGAGCCATCGTCACCAATCTGTTTTCTTAAGGTACGTTCGTATTCCGCTGCAGCTTTATGAGAGGGAAGGCTTGTATCTACCGGGAATAACGTGCCGGCCTCAGGTTCCCGATCGCTGAAAAGGCTCTCCCGGATCATCTTGTAATTGCTGTCGGGATGATCGTGCGGAACATACCTTTCATCACCAAGAAAGAAGCGAAGCTTCGTCCATGGAATGCCAGTAACGAACGGGGGAGATGCTAAGAGTTTATAAAGCCCCTTGGGCGTAGTTCCGCCGGACAATGCAACACTGCAGAATGGCTTTGTCGATACAACTTGGTTAATCGCGTTGCGCAGGAAATCAGCAGCTGACTCGATGAGACTGGTGCTGTCGGGCAGAATATGAAATTCGCTATCCACCATAACGGTTATTCACAGGCAGCGTAAACCAATGGAAGCCATCGCGGGCAATCAGCGCCTCTGCAATTTCTGGTCCCCATGAATCGGCCGCGTAGTTAGGAAAATTCAAACTCTTCTTTCGTTCCCAGGCATTCAGGATGGGCATAAGCAATTCCCAGGCAACTTCAACCTGGTCGCCCCGCATAAAGAGCGTTTGGTCGCCGAGCATGGTGTCCAGAAGGAGGGTTTCATAAGCTTCCGGGCTTTGGTCAGGATATGTGCCTTTGTAGTCGAAGATCATATCGACAGGATTGAGCATCATTTCAAGACCTGGTCGCTTCGCCTGTACTTGCAGGCGGATGCTCATTTCGGGTTGAATGCTTATGATGAGGCGATTCTGTTGCCAGCTTTCCAGCGTTTCAGTCGGGAAGATGAGGTGAGGAACGTCGCGAAACTGGATTGAAATTACCGAAGCAGACTGGTGCAGGCGCTTGCCTGTCCTGACATAAAACGGCACATTCTGCCACCGCCAGTTGTCAATGAAAAACTTAATCGCCGCGAATGTCTCCGTATTGGAGGACGGGTTTACGCCCTTCTCTTCGCGATAAGCAGGCACTTCTTTTCCTTCCAGCCATCCACGACCGTATTGTCCGCGTACCGCTCCCTTTTTGATCGCTTCCGCATCGAACTTCCGCATGGCGCGAAGGACATCGACCTTTCTGTTCCGGATTTCATCGGCCTGAAAGCTCACAGGCGGTTCCATCGCCACGAGGCAAAGCAGCTGAAGCAAGTGATTCTGAATCATGTCGCGAAGTGCGCCAGCTTCATCGTAGTATCCACCGCGATCTTCCACACCAAGTTGTTCTGTCACCGATATCTGTACATGGTCGATGTAGTTCCTGTTCCATATGGGCTCAAGCACCGAATTCGCAAAGCGGAAGGCAAGGAGATTTTGTACGGTTTCTTTGCCGAGGTAGTGATCGATCCGATAGATCTGATTTTCCTCGAAGATGCTGCACAGCAATTTATTCAATGCGCGAGCGGATTCGAGGTCGTGGCCGAAAGGCTTCTCAATAACAATACGCGACTTCTTCAATTCGCGCGCAAGTCCTTGTGCTGCCAGATTCTGGGCGATGGTCGTGAAGAATCGCGGTGCCACAGCCAGGTAGTATATTACAATTGGATCTTCTTTCCACTCCGACCGGAACCGATCAATGGTCTCAGCCTGCAATGCGTACGCATCGATGCTGGAAATTTCAGATACCTGATACTCTATACGCTCAGCAAACGTTTTCCATTGTTCGTTGTCTGCCTTGCCGCGACGCGAAAATTTATTTACTCCCTGTGCAAGCTGATCACGGTATTGGTCGTGGTTAAGTTGCGTACGCCCAAGTCCTATAATTGCAAAACGAGGCGGCATCCATCCGTCGAGATACAGATTGTACAGTGCCGGTATGATTTTGCGTGATGTAAGGTCGCCTGTACCACCGAAGATAAAGAATACGGTGCCGTCGTTTACGAGCGGTGTCTTTGCCATGTCCCTTTGTTTTAATGTTACCTCTGGTGTTTAGTGTTCCCTTTGCAACCAGTCGGTATGAAATACTCCTTCCTTGTCGACGCGCTCATAGGTGTGGGCCCCGAAGTAATCGCGTTGTGCCTGAATCAGGTTCGTAGGCATGTGTTCACTTCGGATGGTATCAAAGTAGCTTAGTGCTGATGTATACGCAGGAATGGCAACTCCGGATGCAGTGGCGGTTGAAACGACAGTACGCATGCTTTGTTCACTGCCCTTGAGCAGCGATGCGACTTTTTGATCGAGCATGAGGTGAATCAGTCCGGGGTTTTGTTGGTAAGCCCTGAAGATTTCATCCAGGAATGCCGACCGAATAATGCACCCGCCTCTCCAGATCAGCGCAATCTTGTCGAGCTTCAGGTTGTAATGAAATACTTCCGAGGCACGCGACAGCAAGTGCATGCCCTGGGCGTATGCAATGATGGTCGCAAAATAGAGCGCCTGTTCAAGTGCCACGAGAAAAGGCTTCGTGTCTGCTCCAATGGCAGCGGGCGATGCGTAGCGTACACTCGATGCGATGCGCAGGTTTTTGTAGCTCGACAGATCGCGCATGGATACCGCGATGTCAATGGTGGGAATGGGAACCTGAATCTCCATAGCCACCTGCGATGTCCACTTTCCGGTTCCTTTCGCCTTGGCTTCATCCTTAATGTCCTCCAGCAGAAGGTGAAATGTTCCGCGCTCACGGTAGGCGAGGATGTCGCGGGTTATTTCCATGAGATATGAACGCAGCCGTCCCTCGTTCCATGCGGCAAAGATGTCGTGGATCTCATCGCCCTGAAGACCGAGACCTTTGTGCAGCATCTCATATGTTTCGGCGATAATTTGCATTACGGCATACTCAATGCCGTTGTGAACCATCTTTACGAAATGACCTGAACCGCCCGGGCCGATGTAAGTCACGCAAGGCTTGCGGTCGACTTTAGCCGCTACGGTTTCAAACAGCGACTGAACGGTGCGATAAGCTACCGGATCTCCTCCGGGCATCATACTCGGCCCGTTTCGCGCGCCGTCCTGACCCCCGGAAATACCCATTCCGAAAAAGTGAATTCCACTTTCGCGTAGCTCTTTGGCCCTCCGGGCAGTGTCGACGAAATGGGAATTGCCTCCGTCAATAAGCAGATCGCCTTTATCGAGCAGGGGTGTAATCTCTTTGATCACGTCGTCTACCGGTGCTCCTGCAGGCACGAGCATCATAATGGCCCGGGGCCTGTCAAGTGCTCTGACAAATTCAGAAAGGTGATTGAACCCGCGAACGCCTTCGTTGTTGTTGAATTCCCGTTCGAGTTGGGTTACCTTCTGAGGGTCTCTATCGAATCCACAAACTCGAAAGCCATGATCGCCCATGTTGAGCAACAGGTTTCGACCCATAGTGCCCAATCCGATCATGCCAAAAATATATTTCTCTTGCATAGCGGGTTGATAATTTCTCAGTCATGAGAGGCTTCATTTGTTTTCCAGGCTCTTTACTTTCGCAAGTCTGCGTTTGTGACGCTCAGCTCCGCTAAATGCGGCATTAAGGAATCCATCAACAAACACTTCCGCCAATCGTTCGCCAATCACGCGTCCACCAAGGCAAATCAGATTCATATCATCGTCCTCTACGCCCTGCCGTGCGGAAAAAGGGTCGCTGATCAAGGCAGCGCGCACCCCCTTTACTTTGTTGGCAGCTATTGACGCGCCGACACCACTACCGCATACGGCTATGCCCCGGTCCACTTCTCCGGATGCAACAGCCTGCGCAAGGGGCACTACAAAATCAGGATAGTCATCCTGATCATCCCTGCTGTAGGCACCAAAGTCTTTAACTTCGTAGTTACGCGACCGAAGATACCTCACCAGAGATTCCTTAAGTGCATAGCCTCCGTGATCTGCGGCAATTCCAATCTTCATATTCGGCCAAATTTCGCAGCTAAGATCATAATTTAGAGTGACTTTTATTAATGTTTTGTTCGATTCCCATACCGCTTGTCACAGACTGTCCGGTACCGAATACCGATTGCACCGAATTGCTATATTGTAACCGGCAATAACGATTGCACGATGACGCTTCAGTCTGCCCTGTCAGCAAGCTATACCGACCTCTACCAGATTACGATGGGGCAGGTATACTTTCAGTCCGGCCATCATAACGACCGTGCAGTCTTCGACTACTTCTTTCGAAAGCTACCGTTCGGCGGAGGCTATGCGCTGTTTGCTGGCCTTGGCGACCTTCTTGACATTCTCGAAGGACTTAGGTTTACGGAGGAGGATCTTGATTTTTTGAGGCGTAACAAGTTCGCGCCTGATTATGTTGACCACTTGCGCGACTGGCACTTCCGAGGTACCATCTACTCTGCACGGGAAGGCGACGTGGTGTTTCCAACTGCCCCTGTTCTGCGCGTCGAGGGTAGCATTCTTGACGCCCAGCTTGTCGAAACACTACTGCTGAACCTGCTCAACTTTCAGACCCTTGTGGCTACAAAAGCCGCGCGTATTCGCTACGTCGCGGGAGATGCCATACTTATGGACTTCGGCCTGAGGCGAGCTCAGGGTCTTGGTGGCTTGCACGCAACCCGCGCATGCCTTGTCGGAGGTTTTAACTCCACGAGTAACGTTGCCGCTGCCATGCAGTTCGGTGTTCCGGCTTCCGGAACCATGGCGCATTCACTGATCCAGAGCTTTGGCGACGAACTGACGGCATTCCGCTACTTTGCCGAAAGCCGACCAAATGATTGTGTTCTGCTTGTCGACACTTACAGTACACTCGAAAGCGGCGTGCCCAACGCGATTACCGTGGCGCGCGAAATGGAAGCGCGCGGGCATCGGCTTGTGGCTATCCGTCTCGACAGTGGCGACCTCGCTTACCTGGCCAAGCGCGCAAGGGCCATGCTCGACGACGCCGGCTTGTCGTACGTACGCATCGCAGCTTCAAATCAACTTGACGAGTATGTAATCAAAAGCCTCGTCGATCAGGGAGCGCCTATCGACATTTACGGCGTGGGCACCAGCCTGGTTACGGGAAAACCTGACGCTGCCCTCGATGGCGTATACAAGCTCAGCTACTTTCAGGAAAAGCCACGCATTAAACTTTCAGAATCTCTTTCCAAAACCACCTTACCCGGCGTCAAGCAAGTCTATCGGGCGATCAATGGAGACAACCTTTTTGCAGGTGCAGATGTTGTAGCGCTGGCAGACGAACAAAATATTCCCGGAATGTCTCATCCATTCGAGGCTGGAAAGTCAATGTCACTGAAAACCTATAGACTCGAACCGCTGTTGCATAAGGTGATGGAGAACGGACGGATGACGGATGAACCCATTCCCCTCGAACAAATTGCAACTTATGCCCGGCAACGTCTGGCATTGCTTCCTCCGGAGTATAAACGCTTTCAATTTCCTCACCTGTACAAGGTGGGACTTAGCCCTGGACTTGCCGAATTGCGTGAACGCCTGAGAACGGAACTGAAACAAGCGATGGCATGAAGGCTTTGATTCTTGTCGATATACAATACGACTTTACCACGGGAGGCAATCTCGAAGTAAAAGAAGGAGAGAAGATCATTCCACTTGTCAACAAACTGCAGGAGCAGTTTGAGTTGGTGGTGGCGACGCAGGATTGGCACCCACCAAACCACCTCAGCTTCGCATCCAATCATCCGGGTCGCAAGCCTTTTGAAACGACTTCGCTCGACGGTCTGGAACAAGTGTTGTGGCCCGACCACTGTGTGCAGGGTACACACGGCGCCGCGTTTCACGATGCGCTCGACATGAAACGCGTTGCCGCCATCTTTCGCAAAGGCATGGATCCGTCGGTCGACAGCTACAGTGGTTTTTACGACAATGGTCGACGACACAATACGGGTCTCGCAGGCTATCTTCGTGATCGCGGCGTGACGGATGTATTTGTCGTTGGTCTCGCCGGCGATTACTGCGTATATTTCACTGCCCGTGACGCACTTCTGGAAGGTTTTGCGTGCACCGTCATCGCAGATGCCACAAGACCTATATCGGAAGATGGATTCAGAAAGGCGACAGAGGATCTTAAAAGTCATGGCGGTGTGATTACCGAATCACGCAACGTGTTGCCTTGACAGGGCGAGTGGACATGCAGGAAGATTCATCACGAAACATCAACAGCAGCGGAAAGGACGCGCACACCTACGACGCCATCGTCATAGGCTCGGGTATTAGCGGAGGTTGGGCAGCCAAAGAACTTTGCGAGAAAGGCGCCAGAACGCTCGTACTTGAACGCGGCCGAAATGTTGAGCATATCAAGGATTATCCCACGATGAATCTTCACCCCTGGGAATTCCCGCATCGCGGTCGGATGACGCGCGAGTTTGTCGAAAAGAATCCCCTGATAACACGCGCCGCGGGATTTGGCGAAGACACTGCGCACTTCTTTATCGAAGATGACGATCATCCTTATGTTCAGGAAAAACCCTTCGACTGGATCAGAGGATACCAGGTTGGTGGAAAGTCGATCATCTGGGGCCGCGCCTGTCAACGCTGGAGCAATCATGAATTCACAGCGCCGGCTCGCGTAGGGTACGGTATAGACTGGCCCATTCGTTACAACGACATTGCCCCGTGGTACTCACATGTCGAAAGATTTGTTGGGATATGTGGTGGACGTGAAGGACTCGAGGCCATGCCCGATGGCGACTACCTTCCTCCGTTCGAGTTAAATTGTGTTGAGAAGACACTTCAACAACGGATTCGCGAACACTTTCCTGACCGCTATATGATACCTGGGCGGTGGGCACAACTAACCGAGCCAGGAGACATACACATTCAACAGGGGAGGGCTCGCTGCCAGGCCCGCAATATGTGCATGCGAGGATGTCCGTACGGTGCCTATTTCAGTTCTGTGTCTTCGACCTTGCCCTGGGCGCAACGGACGGGAAACCTTACGGTGCGGCCCTTTTCGGTAGTCCACTCCATAATATATGATGCTGAAGCCAGGCGGGCTACGGGTGTACGTGTCATCGATACACAAACCGGAGTTGCGACGGAGTTTTTCGCACGGATCATATTTGTAAATGCCTCTGCTCTTAACAGCACGCTGATCCTGCTCAATTCAAAGTCTGATCGTTTCCCGGAGGGCCTGGGCAATGACAACGGATTGCTGGGCAAGTATGTTATGTTTCACAACTATCGCGGTTCCGTCGGCGCCAGGTTTGACGGTCCGGACGACAAGTACTATTATGGACGAACGCCTGCCGAGCCCATGCTCGCCAACTTCCGGAATCTTGGGAAACAGGAAATGGATTTCGTTGGTGGATACATGGCTTTCATGGGAGCCTTCCGTACACGCAGCGACGGCAGTCATGTGACACCATCCATAGGCGCTGCATACAAGGAGGCACTCACCGAACCCGGCGAATGGGGCGTTTACATGTACATGCAGGGTGAGACTGTACCAAAGGAGACGAACAAGGTGACGCTTAGCAAAGACAAAACCGATCAGTGGGGTATTCCGCTTCTCGTGACAGAAGTGGATTATGACGATAACGATGAAAAACTTTTGAAAGACTTTCTCACACAGGCTGCGGAAATGCTGGAAGCTGCGGGCTGCAAGGATATAGAGCAGCGCGACAATCATTGGGCTCCGGGTCGTGATATTCACGAGATGGGTGGTGTCAGAATGGGCCGCGACCCAAAGACGTCACTTCTCAACCAATGGAACCAGATGCACCATTGCAGGAATGTATTCGTTACCGACGGTGCCTGCATGACCAGCACCGGCAACCAAAGCCCATCCGTGCTCTACATGGCACTAACCGCCCGTGCCGCGGACTACGCGGTGCGAGAAATGAAGCGAAGAAATCTATGACTGTAACCGCAGACACCGTTAAAAAAAGACACGAACTAAGTTCGTACTCACTTTATAACTAATGACATACGTGGTAGATACCGCAACATCAACACATCAACACATCAACACATTAACACACCATCAACACATGTCAAAAACCAAAGTCCTTATCCTGGGTTCAGGCTTCATCACTGACATCCATCTCGAGTCTTACCAACGTTTCGTTCCCGATGCTGAAGTAGTAGCCGTTTACTCGCGAAGGCCGGAGCGGGCAAAAGAGTTTGCAGAGAAGCATGGGATTCCGCAACACTTTTCAGATCTGGATAGCGCGATCTCCGAATCAGGCTGCGATGTGGTCGACATTTGTCTTCCCAACTACCTTCACTGCGAGGCAACGCTTAAAGCTGCAAAGGCAGGAAAGCATGTCATCATTGAAAAGCCTTTAGCGATAACGCTTGAGGAAGCGGATGCGATGATTGCAGCATGCCGTGACGCGGGTGTGAAGCTGATGTATGCGGAAGAACTGTGCTTTGCTCCCAAGTATGAGCGCGTTCGCACCATGGTGAAAGAAGGAGCCGTAGGCGACATCTACATGTTGAAACAGGGTGAGAAGCATTCGGGACCGCATTCGGATTGGTTTTATGACATCAACCTCGCCGGCGGAGGTGTCCTCATGGATATGGGATGTCATGCGTTTGGTTGGTTTAGCTGGATGCTGGGAAGCGCCAAACCAAAGAGTGTGTTTGCAAGCATGGCGACGGTATTTCACAAGGGCCGTACCAAAGGAGAGGACAACTCAATAGTGATTGTGGAGTACGACAACGGTGTAACCTGTGTTGCTGAAAACAGCTGGGCAAAACATGGAGGCATGGACGATCGGAGTGAGGTATATGGTACCGGCGGCGTAATCTATGCCGACTTGTTTATGGGAAACGCTGCTTTGGCTTATAGTCGCGATGGGTACGGCTATGCAATGGAGAAGGCTGACACTACAAAAGGCTGGAGCTTCCCAATTTTCGAAGAGGCTTTCAACCAGGGATATCCGCACGAGTTGCAACATTTTATTGAATGTGTCCGTGACGACAAACAGCCACTGGTAACAGGCGAATTAGGGCGTGATGTGCTGGAGGTTATTTATGCAGCGTACGCTTCGGCAGGGCAGGGCAAAAGGATAGAACTTCCGTTCACACCTAAAGTCAGGAAGCCTGTAGACCTTTGGTTAAATCGTTGATTGAATGGGTGGCTACAATTCGAGTTGGTAGCCGACAACGTCGAGAACCTGGTTGAACTTCTCGCCCACACCTTTGAAGTGGGCGCACTTGGCAAACCCGGCTTTTACAAAAAGCGCGATGCTAGCATCATTGCCGCCGGTGATGATGGCAAGCAGTGTCTTGAAATCATTCGCTTTGGCATCCTCGATGAGCCGCTTCAGGGCTGCGGAGCCGATGCCTTTTCCTTGAAATTCCGGTCGCAGATAGATCGTGATCTCTGCACAGCGCCGGTAAGCGGGTCGGTCCTTGTATTTCGTAAGGAAGCAATAACCGGCTACCGCACCGCTATGCCGGATGAGATACGAGCGATACACAGGATCGCCTACATACAGGAAGGTTTTTAGCTGCTCGTGCGTGATGGGTTCGGTGTGAAACGTGGCGGTGGAGTTGGCGATAAACCAGTCGTATATCGCCTTCACCTCATCGAGGTCTCGTTCCGAAATCGGTTGAAATTGTATGTCCACAGAAATTCCGGCCTGAATGACCAAAATAGGAGCAGTTTTTAAGTCGAAAACAATGAAAAGGGGATTTTTTTCCCTGATGCGGAACCCTCACGACTGCATAGCTGTTCTATCGTCGTGATCCGGAAGAGGAAGGTCAAAATGCCATAATTGGTAGGAATTGGGGCTTAAGCTCAGGGAGATGATAGTAGAGGGGGTATTTTGACATATTTTGCTTACCTTCGCAAGCTTAATGGAAATCTCACTTCGAATCAGTTGACTCCCTTCCGAACAGCATTTTGATTGTTTGAAGTTTCCATCAGGAATCACCCGGTTCACGCCGAAGTGTTCATTTTAACAATTGTAATATCATGGCAAGGCCAGCAACAAAAGAAGTCAAGTTGAGAAGCGGCTTTTACATTGAAGTCCGCCAGAAGGGAGCGCCCAAGGGCATCAAGATCAGAAGAGATACCTACGCGGAAATTCAACGCGCTATCAAACAATACGAAAACGCCTATAGTGTCCATTACATTGGAGAAGTCAGGAAAGGGAAGGTACAGCCAGCAAAATCAAAATAGCCGTCACTCAGACGCTCACTCCGTTGATGTTCTCACTGAAGGGAGAGAATATTGGTGGAACGAAGACTTTCTTGAACTCACAGCACGCCGCCTCGATTTTTCAACTTGTCGTAACATAGCCGACATCGGATGCGGCACAGGCTCGATGTCGTTCGCACTCGCGCCTTACTTTTCTCCTGATGCTGTGCTCCACGGACTTGACGCCGAACGCACCCACATACGTAAAGCTGCCCAGCGTGCTCGTAAGGATGAGTCCGGCAGGACGTTCAAATTCATAGAAGGCGATGCGCACGAGATTCCGTTCGATGACGGTGTCATGGATCTTTCTTTCTGTCAAACACTGCTCATTCACGTTGACGACCCTATCCAGGTACTGAATGAAATGAAGCGCATTACGCGTGATGGCGGGTGGATAATTGCCTTCGAACCGAACAACCTGGTGACATCCCTCATGTTTGACAACTACCGCCAGACCGAATTTAGCGTGCCCGAACTCCTGCGTGTCGTAGAAGTAAGACTTCGCTGCGAGAACGGCAAACGGAAACTCGGCTTGGGCTACAATTCGCTGGGCGATGCTTTGCCGGACCTTTTCCAGCAGGTAGGATTAAAAGACATCCGCGTCTGGATATCCGACAAAGCGCTCTCGTGTATTCCTCCCTATGACACCCGCGAGAAACGCGTTCGCGTATCCCAACTCATCGAATGGCTGGAATCCGGTACAGGCGGCTTCGACTACGACACCAACTTCCGTTATTTTAAAGCAGGCGGCGGCACGAAGTCCGACTTTAACGCCTACTGGGCAAACTGGCTCATACACAAGGAGGAATTGCTTCGGGATCTGAAAGCGCAACGCTTCATCTCAGCAGGCGGCAGCCTCATGTATATCGTCGCGGGAAGAGTCGAGAGGTCCTAGTTTGGTGCGACCTCCTACGCAACAATCAAATCATTGTTGTCTTATTTCAGCGCCTGAACAAGCGTCGGTTTTAGGCTATTCGGGATTTTTTCATTTTTTTTGGACAACCTGAACAAAACCGAAAAAACAAAACTACGTGTGATCACTCCCGAATACTTACTGGGTTACGACGTTGGCAGCTCGTCGGTGAAGGTTACGCTACTCAACGCAGCTACGGGTAAAGCCGTTGCATCCGCTACGTGTCCCCAAACGGAAATGCCTATCGACAGCCCCCAACCCGGATGGGCAGAACAGGCACCGGAGATGTGGTGGGAAAATGCCCAAATTGCTACGCGTCAGGTTCTCAGCGAAGCATCTGCGTCCAAAGATTCCGTGCTCGCCGTTGGCATCTCATACCAGATGCACGGTCTCGTGATCGTCGATCGCAACCACAAGGTGCTTCGGCCTTCGATAATCTGGTGCGACAGCCGTGCAGTTCCTGTTGGCGACGCTGCCTTCGAAAAGCTTGGGTCCTCTTATTGCCTGGATCACCTCCTCAACTCACCCGGCAATTTTACCGCATCGAAGCTTCGCTGGGTGCGTGAGAATGAGCCCGAGATTTACGATAAAGTCTACAAGTTCATGCTCCCTGGCGATTACATCGCCATGCGGCTTACGGGGGAAATCAAGACGACTGTATCGGGACTCTCTGAAGGGGTCTTCTGGGACTTCAAGTCCGACAACATTTCGGAGCAACTCCTGAGGCATTACGATATCGACCGCGGTCTGATCCCTGAAATTGTACCGACTTTTGGAATACAAGGTCACCTAACCAGTGAAGCAGCCTCGGTGCTGGGACTTAAGGCCGGTATCCCTGTCACATACCGAGCCGGCGATCAACCCAACAACGCGTTCTCGCTGAAAACATTCGAACCTGGGGAGATTGCGGCGACGGCAGGAACCTCCGGCGTCATCTACGGCATCATCGACACGCCATCTTCCGACCCTGAATCGCGCGTCAATACTTTCGTACACGTCAACCACTCCGAGTGTTCAAGGCGATACGGCGTACTGCTCTGCGTCAACGGAACGGGCATTATGAACAGCTGGCTGCGGCGAAACCTCACTGGTGGTGAGGTGTTGTCATACCAAAAGATGAACGAGATGGCCGCCTCTGTACCCATTGGTTCTGACAACGTATTTGTGCTTCCGTTCGGCAACGGAGCAGAGCGTATGCTCAGGAACCGCGAACCGGGCGCAAGCTTCCATGGACTCAACCTCAATCGTCACGGGGCGCCTCATCTTTGCCGCGCCGTTCAGGAAGGTATTGTGTTTTCCCTTGCTTACGGATTCGACATCCTCAACAAGATGGGTTTGAAGTCGACTGTCGTTCGCGCCGGAAAGGCAAATATGTTCCTCAGTGATGTTTTCTCTGACGCTTTCGTCAATACGACAGGCACGCAGGTAGAGCTCTTCAACACCGACGGCTCACAGGGCGCCGCGCGGGCTGCTGGAGTTGGATGCGGATACTATTCTTCCATGGCTGCAGCCTTTGATGGTCTCACTTGCCTAAAGCGTATCGAGCCTGATCCAAAAAAGGGAGATGCATATCGTGAGGCATTTGAAAAATGGAAATCGATACTAAACACTCAACTGACTAACCAATCATAACCGCTCATGAAAATCGTAAAAGGAAAAAAAGAGTTCTTCAAGGGAATTCGCGCTATCAAATACGAAGGTCCCGATACCGATAATCCGCTGGCCTTCAGGTATTACAACCCGAACCGTCGAGTAGGCAAGAAGACGATGCAGGAACACCTTCGATTCGCCATTGCCTATTGGCATACGTTCTGCGGCACGGGCGGCGATCCGTTCGGTCTTCCCACGAAGAATTTCCCGTGGCTTGCTGCTTCCGACCCCATGCAAAGGGCATACGACAAAATGGACGCTGCGTTTGAATTCGCTACTAAGATCGGCGCACCCTTTTACTGTTTCCATGACTACGACCTGGTAGAAGAGGCGCCCACACTGAAAGAGTCGGAAAAGCGACTCCAGAAAATTGTCGACTACGCAAAGCAGAAACAAAAGGAGTCCGGCGTCAAGCTGCTTTGGGGTACAGCCAATCTCTTTAGCCATCCCCGCTACATGAACGGTGCGGCTACTAATCCCGACTTCAACGTCGTGTGCTATGCCGCTGCCCAGGTAAAAAATGCCATCGATGCCACCATCGCCCTTGGCGGGTCAAACTATGTATTCTGGGGCGGACGTGAAGGTTATCTGTCGCTCCTGAATACCGACATGAAGCGGGAACAGGAACACCTCGCAGCATTCCTCAGCGCTGCGCGCGACTACGGTCGCAAGCAGGGCTTCCGCGGAACGTTCCTGATCGAACCCAAACCGATGGAACCAACCAAGCACCAATACGACTTCGATGCGGCTACTGTTATTGCCTTCCTCCGCGAGTTCGATCTGATGGACGACTTCAAACTCAACATCGAAGTTAACCACGCTACACTCGCCCAACATACATTCCAGCACGAACTTCAGGTAGCGGCCAACGCCAAGCTGCTGGGCAGCATTGACGCCAACCGCGGCGACTACCAGAATGGCTGGGATACCGATCAGTTCCCTAACAACATCCACGAACTCACGGAAGCTATGCTGGTTATCCTTCAGGCCGGCGGCTTCAAAACGGGAGGTATCAACTTCGACGCCAAGACCCGCCGGAATTCCACCGACCTCGTCGACATCTTCTATGCCCACATCGGGGGCATGGATGCCTTCGCGCGTGCACTCCTCATCGCCAACGAGATCCTCAGCGATGGTCAATACACTGCTCTCCTGAAGGAGCGCTACGCCAGCTTCGACTCGGGCAAGGGCAAACAATTTGAACGCGGTCGACTCAGCCTCGACGCTATGCGCAGGCTCGCTCTTCAGAACGGTGAACCGGAGATGATCAGCGGCAGACAAGAGTTCTTTGAGAACCTTATCAATAGCTATATCTAAGGGGATTCCCATGTAGTGACGTTGCCCTGGATAAGTAGAGACGTTGCATGCAACGTCTCTACTACTATCAACCAGGTAATCGGTGAGGGTAATCGGTAACCGATGGAGATCGCCAAGACGCACGGCTGTGCGTCTCTCGTCGGGACGTCGACTAGGGTGAGTGCGAGTATGAGTGTGAGAGCGAGTGTGGGTGCGAGAGTGATAGCCGTCGAAATAAGATTGAGTGTGAAGATTAAAGACCAAATATTGAAGAGTTGAAGGATCACCTTATATTGCATAGGATACACTAACCTGCATGGTTCGAGCCCCAGGAATCCGGGTGATTGTACTTTTGACCGGTTGCTTTCTGCTTTTTTTCGGATGTGGTCGAAATAAAAAGCAAGAAAGTCAGGTGGCCGTCCGCGGATGGAACATCCTCTCCGACAGCGAACCTAACGCGAGAAGGGTGATCGACGTAGCCACTACCGACTACGATATCAACCACATCGAATTCTCCCATCAACTCGTCAATCAGCTTAAAGACGTTCGTCCTGCAGGCCGGGCGGAGCTTGTCAACCGTCTCACTGCCTATGCCCATGAAAAAGGAATCAAGGAAGTATTTGTCTGGGACCAGGCGCTGTACGATGTGGGTTACTATCCTGAGGCATTTCGGAGGACGGTGGAAGGTAAGGAACGACTGGACCTGGACGACCCCGACTTATGGCGATGGATCCGCGCCGACTACCGCAGCATGCTCATGCTGGTACCCGAGATTGACGGCATCGTTCTCAATTTCCTTGATGCGCCGGGCAAAATAGCCGAGCAGTTTTCAGCACGACTTCCCGACGGCCCCTCAAAAGTCGCCGCCGTCATCGATTCCCTCGCGAGGATTTTCATTGACCGGCATAACCTCTCCCTATGCATACGCGCTGCTGTGAGTAATCAGCACGATTTCTCGCTCCTTGTAAGCGCAGTGCGCAAGATGCGTCACCCGGCAATCAAGGTAATGATCACCGAGACTGAACAGGCGTTCCTGCTCACGCACCCCCTGTCTACCGTCAGCGACAGCATCCGGAAGTATCCCATCATTGTCGAGTTCGACGCGGCTCACGAGTACAATGGTCAGGGCATTCTTGCCAGCATGTTGCCCGAGGTGCACCTGAAACGGTGGAAGGAATACATGTCAGAGCCGAACATCGAAGGGTATGTGGCGCGAACGGACCGTTTTTACCAGTCGACCATTATCGACGGTCCCTGTGAGATCAATTTATACGCGCTGAAGCGCGCGTCCGACGATCCCTGGATGAACATCGACCAGGTGTACACCGAATTTGTTTCCAGAAAGTATGGAGAAAAGGCTGGTCCTTATGTGGAGCCCGCGTTCCGAAAGAGCTACGACATCATCACCTCCATGATGTATACTCTCGGTCTTCCGGTCGCGAGCCATCTGACCATGTCATTTTCAAAAGAGTCATCCTACATCAGCCTCAATCCGGGTAAGTGGCAGCGCAGCATGGAGTATACCGTCGACCACGATGTCAACAGGACGTACCATTATTGGATGGACGTGACGAATCACCTCGCTCCAGCGGAGTTCAAGAAACTCACCAGTGCCTCCGCGGCAGAGATACCCCAGGTATTCGAACACGGCTGGCTTGATGACCGCGAGCTGATGAACGTTGACTACCTGCGGAGCATTGTTGCCGAAAAGGACTACGCCGTCCGTGTTGCTCAAAGCGCTTTGGAAGATGTCCTTAGCGCAAAGCCGCATATTACGAATGCAGATCAGTACAGTCGCCTGATCGAAACCATGCGTCGGACGGAAATGGCTTCAAGACTCTACCGGGCCAGCGCCAAGGCTTACTTTGCGTATCGCATCTATGCGCGCGGGGGAGAGTTCAGGACCCCAGAAGTCGTTTACATGTTGCAGGACGGACTTGACGAAATCGCAACGGTGAGTCGTGAAATGACGCTGTATCCGTACAAAGGTCCCCGCGCGGAATTCGACTTCGTCGGACTCGCCACCAGTGCGCTCGCTCTTCGGCAGTCCATCGTTGACGAAATCGGTACAGGCCCGCGACTCCTTAACATGGGCGGTCAGTAGCGGTCACAACTGTAATCGGATGTGTATCCGGTTCAACCATTTCACAATCCATACCACAGCAACTGCATATAGCAAACAGTATATGATCCCCGTTATGCCCGTCCGCAATGAGTCGGGAAGGGGGTAGTAATGAAACACGCGGTAGCTTGCCCACATGATGAACGGAATGATGTACGTGAGCAACGGATTTCCACCTGCGGGTTGCAGGAACTTCGCCCACTTGTTGATGCCTTTAAGATCGGTAAGCCAGTACAGGATAATGAAAGCAATGATTGCAATGACGGAGCAGTACAATCCCCACGATGGTGTGGCACCGATCTTTCCGATGTGATAGTAAGGTCTCAGAATAAATCCCGCGAGGAAAAGTATTGCAGCAAATCCCAATGCCTCGTTGAGCCGTTGCATGAGCGTACGCTGCGTCTTCTGATCGAAAAAGATGATCGTCAGTATCGCGCCGCAAAGCGCAGTACCGGTGTGTGTTGCGTTACCCGCCTGAGAACGTGTCCAGCCCAGCAAGATACTCTCCTCCGATATCGGTGAACGGCCGACCGCGTACACAAGAATCGTAAGCCCAACCATGGCCAGCAGAGCAAAACGGTTTCCGCGGCATAGCTGGTACAAAATGCACGTATACAAATAGGCCCAACCAATCAGGCCGAGGATACCCCACCAACGGGGTTGCAGGTACTGCGTGCCGTCTTCGCCACCGCGATAAATGGAGGCCAGTGCGATGAGTCCGGCGATGCCAATTCCGCGCAGTATCCATGCCCAGGTCTTATTTTCAAAAGTGTAAACGTTCCAGACGAGTATCACGCAGGGATAGAAGAGGAGTGACCAAACGCCGATCCGCATGCCCATCGCCTCCTCGTTGTATCCGCCTTCCGCGTTCACCATGAAAATGCCGAGCACGAGGAGGGCAATCGTCCGAACGAGGATGTGGACCTGAAGCTTAACGAAGCTGTCGCCTTTCCGGATTCTGTTATTCAGTGAAAGTGGAACAGACATACCAACGATGAAAAGGAACCCAGCGAAGACCCAGTCCGTGATCGTCATGCCGTCAACACCGGGCGCTACGTGTTTTAACCACGCCGGAATGTTTCGAATACCGGCTACTTCGTTGACAAACACCATCAGCAGGATTGTCAATCCCCTGAGGATATCGACGGCATGGAGTCGTTGTGAGGGAAGTTCGTTATAGACCTGCATCAGGGAGCGAATTTTTCGTTAAGGGTATTGAGGAGATAACCTTTCGGATCGCTTGCAAATTGCCAGAACATAATGCCTGCGAGATTGTTCTCGATCACGTAATCGCACTTAATCCTCAGCGACTCTTCATCATCATAGGTGACAAGCTGCTTTTTCTCTTCGTTGAAAAGGTACGGCATCTTTGCCTTGTCATCCCAATACCTTACGAACCCGGGTCGGGCCATAATGCTGTCGCGAATATAGGTGTAGCCGCCACCACGGGTCACAGATTCGATGGGCCTGTTGATCCCGTGATTTTCGGTCGTCTGCATGATCCAGCTTCTTCCATAGAACGGAACACCCAACACGATCTTCTCGATGGGTACGCCCTGCGCGACGTACTCCGT
Organism: Cyclobacteriaceae bacterium; assembly: GCA_036563875.1. Classification (GTDB taxonomy): domain Bacteria; phylum Bacteroidota; class Bacteroidia; order Cytophagales; family Cyclobacteriaceae; genus ZC4RG29. Next base: position 10,191 of record DATCLO010000110.1, on the reverse strand, counting down.
AATGCCGCGATGTGCAGACTGCTCCGCTTCATAGCTTTCGCTGTGATACAGGTTGCTGTGATGTCCGGCGAATGGACCGGCGACATAAAAGTCGTATGCCATCAGGTTGACATAGTCGAGGTACTGCGCAGCGCCGCCCATGTCGTTCTTCTGCAGGAATTCCGAGAAGCACGGAACGGCAGTCGTCAACAGTTGAGGCTTTCCCGTCTTTTCAGAAAGGCGGTCGAGCTCTTTACGCAGCGCTTCGAACATCAACACAAAGTTTTCGCGATCTTCGGTTCGGAACACGTTGTCCTCACCTTTGAAGCCTGGGTACTCCCAGTCGATGTCGACACCATCCAAATCATACTCCTCAACGATTGCCACGCTGGTTTCCGCAAACTTTTTACGCGATGAAGGCGTGAGGACCGCATCAGAAAAGTTTTCACTCCAGCTCCAGCCGCCAATGGATATCACAATTTTGAGATCAGGATTTTTCTCGCGCAGCTTAACCAGGTTGCGAAAGTTGATGGTGTCTGTGGCGATGTTGGTAAGCCACGCCATGCTGTCTTTCACATCGACGAAGGCATAGTTTAGAATGCTTACTTTTTCCGCCGCGATGGTCGCAGGATCAATCGCGCCACGGAACCCTGGTACATATCCGATTATGAGCTTTGACACTCGTGCGTCCGCGGTGATTTTGCTCTCTGTTTGGCAGGAGAAGCATATCAATGTGGCGAAGGACAGTAATAGAAGAGAACGATTCATGGACTTGGGGTTGCGTGTAATCACACATCATTCCGGAGGGGCTTTTTCAATATTATAAACTTTCATTTGGCTTTCATACACCGGCTGCGGAATTCCGGGATTCGGGACTTGTACCGTCGGGCATTCCTTTTTACTTTGTATATCCATCATGGAACTGAAATTCATGCGTAACGCTACTGCTACTTCCCTGATTGTCACGCTTATTCTCCCGTTCATAACGATGGCACAGAAAAAGGACATACCTGATCCGTTGAAACTCGACCGCGGCATGCGCGTGAAAACCGTTGATGAGTGGGAGCGCATCCGCCGTCCGGAGATTCGCGAGTTGTTTAGTCGCCACATGTACGGCTACTCGCCTGCGCCGCCTGAACTTTCGTACCGTATGCTTTCTCACGACCGCGATGCGTTGGATGGCAAGGCGATACGCAAGCAGGTACGCGTGTTTTTCGCGCCCGATACTTCAGTCTGGATGGACATACTGATGTACCTGCCGGCGCAGAAGACGTCGCCTGTACCTGTTTTCCTGGGTATGAATTTTTATGGCAATCAAACCGTGTCCAGCGACCCGGCAATTCTCATCACGCCTAATTGGGTCGATGACAATGAAGCGTTCGGTGTGGAGAACAACCGCGCAACGGAAGCTTCACGTGGTGTTCGCGCGTCGCGCTGGCCGATTGAGCGGATTGTCGAGCGTGGATACGGTGTGGCTACGATCTACTACGGTGACGTGGATCCCGACTTCGACGATGGATTTAAGAATGGTGTCCACGGACTTTTCGACAAGGGCAGCCGCACAGAAAGTTCATGGGGGTCGATCGCCGCCTGGGCGTGGGGCCTTCAACGTGCCATGGACTACCTCGTAACAGATACTGACGTCGATGCACTAAAAGTTGCGGTACTGGGTCACTCGCGCCTGGGAAAAGCAGCGCTTTGGGCCGGTGCTACGGATGAACGGTTTGCTATGGTGATCTCTAACGAATCAGGCGAGGGTGGAGCGGCGCTTACGCGGAATGAGAAAGGGGAAAGCCTCGAACAGATTACGACAAGGTTCCCGCATTGGTTTTGCAGCGTGTACAAGTCGTATGCAGGAAGAGTGAACGATCTGCCTTTCGACCAACACATGCTGCTTGCGTTGATTGCACCGCGACCCGTATACGTGGCAAGCGCGGTTGAAGATCTTTGGGCAGACCCGGAAGGCGAATTTCTTACTGCCGTCTACGCTGAACCCGTGTACAAACTTTATGGATACAAAGGTTTGGGTACGCGCAAAATGCCCGCCGTCGGGAATCCGCTGCACGAGGGAAGGATTGGATATCACTTACGCGAAGGCAAACACGATCTGACAGCATACGACTGGGAACAGTTCATGAACTTTGCCGACAAGCAGTGGCGTAATAAGACCAGATAGAAACCAATCAAATACCTTATACCTAAACCATGAGAAATAATTTTTTTCAATTCCTGATACTTATTGTCATCGCGGCGGCATGTTCTGGGCGGCAATCAAATGAGACAACACAGACTGAAGTGCCCGACTGGAAACTGGGCGTTGCTTTCTGGACTTTCCACACATTCAAACTTCCGGACGCCCTTGACAAGATCGACAGCAGTGGTGTCGAGTATGTCGAAGGCGTCACGTTCTTCAATGCAGGAGCGGAGTTGGGAGATTCCATCATCGGAGTATTGTCGAACGCCGGACTCGCGAAGGTTCGCGCAATGCTCGATGAACGCGGTTTGAAAATGGAGTCAATGTATGTGGGAGGTGACAGAAACATCGAATCGTGGAAGCGACAATTCGACGTGGCAAAATTCTTTAACGTGAAATACGTCACCGGCGAGCCGCCGGTCGCCATGCTGGATGAAATTGACAGTCTGCTCGGCGCATATGACCTGCGCATGGCCATTCATGAGCACTGGCGTGGCGTTAGTCAGTACTGGCATCCGGATTCAGTGCTAGCCGCCATTGAAGGGCACAAGAATTTTGGCGCGTGCGCTGATCTGGGCCACTGGCCCAAGAGCGGCGTTAACCCGCTTGACGGCGTGAAGCGCCTGGAAGGACACATCATGGGTATTCACCTCAAGGATATTGCCGAGTACAATAACCCTAACATCCAGGATGTTCGCGTGGGAACCGGTGTGGTGGATTTCCCTGCTATTTTTGCGGAACTCAAGCGACAAAACTTCTCAGGTCACATCTACATCGAACGCGATGCGGAAACGGTGCCAAGCAATCTGCTCTCCGTGCTTGAGACAATTGAATATTACAATGAACAGGTTGCCAGGTTGGGAAGTTCGACGCAGTAATTCCTCAGGATCCATTTGCGTGATTTATACTGTTCGTATTATCCGGATATTTTTATATTGAACGCCGGCTAGAAAAGTATTGTGCAAAGAGAAATGATTCGCTGATGGAAAAGTCGCGGCGTTCCCTTTTTCCGGTTCATGAGGACTGGGCATCCGTCATCCTGGGTTTTCTGATCATCGTTTTGTCGCTTGCCTGGTTCGTGGTTCCCGCGCCCGACTTTAAATGGGAATCGTGGCAACAGTTGGGAGGGCACGTGCTGGGACGAGAGAACCTGGGAGCGATTCTCATACAATTTCTCTTCATCGGTGTAATGGCCGCTGCGGGGATTACGATGACGGGGAAATCTATCCGACCTTTCCTCGGTGTCTTTCCGGTTGTGTATGCCGTGGCGTTGTGCGCGCTGATTATCGAAGGTAATGGCACGGTTCGCGATCTCAACCTGGAAGCTGTCATCTTCAGCTTGTCAATCGGACTACTCATTGGAAATCTCTTCAAGCTTCCGGAATGGTTTCGCTCCATGCTTACGACCGAGTTGTTTGTCAAGATAGGGCTCGTGCTGTTGGGTACGCGCATTATCTTTTCGGACATTCTCGAGTCGGGTTCGTTGGGACTCGTTCAGGCATCCATCGTTGTGCTGGTCGTCTGGTACTTTGCGTGGTGGGTGTGCAGGAAATTCAAGCTTGACGATGAAATGTCGATGATGATTTCCAGTGCAGTATCGATATGTGGTGTTTCAGCCGCCATCGCCACTGCCGGTGCCATCAAGGGCGACACGAAGAAGTTGTCGTACGTGATATCGCTTGTGCTCATCATCGCGATACCCATGATGATCTTCATGCCGATGATCGCGAACCACTTCAAGTTCAGTGAGGAAGTCACGGGCGCCTGGCTCGGCGGAAGCATTGACACGACGGGCGCCGTTGTAGCATCGGGAACGCTGGTGGGAGAGACGGCATTGAAAGTGAGTACAATTGTAAAGTTCTCACAAAACGTGATGCTAGGCATCGCGGCATTCGCCATCAGCATTTACTGGACCTACACCGGCAAAGGCGAAAAGCTTTCTAACGTAGAGAAGCCGAGCCTTCGTGTCATTTGGGAACGCTTTCCAAAGTTTGTGTTGGGATTTGTGCTAGCGTCCCTTGTGTTTTCGTTCCTCCTTTCTCCGACAACCATATCAGCCGTATCAGGAAGCCTGAAGACAATTCAGACCATGTGGTTTGTCCTCGCCTTTACCAGCATCGGCCTTGAAACGCGATTTGCCGACCTCTTCCTCAATAACAGCCGTAAACCGCTCTATGCCTTCGTCATTGCGCAAGCGTTCAATGTCGTCGTGACACTGGTTGTAGCGTGGGTACTTTTTGGATAGAAAGACGACTCTGCCAAATCTTTCGTAACTTTCTGCAAGCCAGAACGTGTTATCCATTCAAAACCGAAACGGCTATGAAAAGCAAGGCAATTTTCGTACTAATGTTGATCGCTATGGAAGGGTTTTCGCAAGGCAAACTTAAGGTGGGGGATATGGCTCCCGATTTTACCGCAAATGACCAGGATGGAAAAAAGGTAAGCCTTAGTGAGTACCGCGGAAAGAAGGTCATCCTCTATTTCTATCCCAAGGATGACACTCCCGGTTGCACCGCCCAGGCGTGTAACCTTCGTGACAACATGGAGCCTCTTACACGCGCTGGCTACGTTGTTCTTGGTGTAAGCGGTGACGACGAAGCGTCTCACAAGGCATTCCAGGAAAAGTACAATCTACCGTTCAGACTTGTTGCCGATACCGATAAGTCTATAAACAAAGCGTACGGTGTTTGGGTTGAAAAGGAACGCGACGGAAATAAGTACTGGGGTACCGCGCGAACAACTTTCATCCTTGACGAAAACGGCAGGATTACTGAGATCATCGACAACGTCGATACTAAACAGCATGCCGGTCAAATCCTGAAACTCTGACAGGCATGGAATACGATGCCGTCGTCGTCGGGGCCGGTCCCAATGGCCTGGCCGCGGCGATTACGCTTCAGAGGGAAGGGCTTTCGGTTCTGCTGCTTGAAGCTGCACAAACCGTAGGAGGTGGCACGCGCACTGCGGAACTGACCGTTCCTGGATTTTATCATGACGTTTGCTCTGCAATTCATCCGCTGGCGGCAGCATCACCCTTCCTCACGACATTGCCCCTGGCCGAGCATGGCTTAGAATTCATCTATCCACCCGCAGCTGCCGCGCACCCGTTCGACGATGGAACGGCGGCGATCCTTACCCGGTCATTGGCAAGCACAGCTCAGCAGTTCGGTGACGATGCGGTGGTGTACAGAAAGCTCATAGACCCTATTGTGCGCGACTGGCCAGAAATAGCGGAACTTGTACTGGGACCATTGCGACTATTGGCGCATCCAATGAAGATGATGCGCTTTGGCTTGCAGGCGTTGAAATCCGCAAAGGCGATATCCAAAAGATTTGATAGTGAAAAAGCTAAAAGCTTCTGGGCTGGGATGGCGGCGCATTCAATCATGCCGCTGACGCATACCGCTACTTCTGCAATAGGCCTTGTGTTGCTCGCCACAGGCCACCTGCGCGGATGGCCCATTCCCAAGGGTGGTTCTCAGCGTATTGCTGATGCGCTCGCATCCTATTTCAAATCTCTTGGCGGGAAAATCGAAACCGGGGTCACGGTTAAATCACTCAGTCAGCTACCATCTGCACGTGTTGTGTTGTTTGACCTAACGCCGAAGCAGCTACTTGAAATTGCTGGGCACAGATTCACTACGATATACAAGTGGCAGTTGAAACGCTATCGATATGGTCCCGGTATTTTTAAAATTGATTGGGCACTGAATCAACCGATACCTTTTCGCGCGCATGAATGCGAATGGGCCGGGACAGTGCATATGGGGGGATCGTTCAATGAGATAGCGGCCTCGGAACATGCTGCATGGGCTGGCACTAAGACAGAAAGACCATTTGTGCTGCTCGCCCAACCGAGTCGGTTCGATGCGAGTCGCGCACCCGAAGGAAAGCATACGGCGTGGGCTTATTGTCACGTACCCAACGGCTCCACGACCGACATGACTGAGGCAATAGAAGCGCAGGTGGAGCGCTTTGCGCCCGGCTTTCGCGATTGCATCATTGCTCGGAGCACGATGAACACGTCGGAGCTTGAGGCGTACAATGCCAATTACATAGGTGGAGATATCAACGGCGGGGCGTTCCGACTGGATCAAATCTTCACACGCCCAGCCCTTCGGCGGTCGCCTTACCGCACGTCTGCGGGAAATATTTACATCTGTTCGTCGTCAACCCCTCCGGGCGGCGGTGTACACGGGATGTGCGGTTATCATGCCGCCCAGCGCGCATTGCGCGATTTTTTCTCCCCGGGTAACGTAGTCCTTGAGTCAAAGAAGCGGGAAAAGCTGTAATTCCTGATGCGAACCAGCAACCAATCGTTGTAAAGCACGATTATGAAATGGAATCCGTTTCGGCGCAGCCGCGAAAAGAAGCCGAAATCAGCCATCCGGGAATGGCGCGATTCAGTGGTTTTACCGGAGGACCACATCGTCGGCAAACCCTTGTTCATCTGGCTTTCCATCGACAGCGAAGCGGACTTATTGGGGAAGATTCGGTGGGGGAGGTTGTTCCGGAAAATTGAGTAGCCAGGCAGGTGGCCCAACCACATAGAGCACAGAGGGAAAACACATAGAACACATAGATTACCACCTGCTTCTCCCGCCGCACGCCCCTTAATCTCCTAAAGGGGCCCACCGCGCAGTTACCCAGCCGTATAAGTCCGCACCTTTCATAAAGTTTCTACAAAATCGGCAGATACCGCAACTTCAACACGTCAACACTTCAACACATGCGCACCTTTCATGTCGCATTCCCCCTCTCAGATTGTCGGTTTTAACCATCGGCAAAGGTCATCAATTCCCTTAGGTTTGCGTATACACAATTGAGATCAGTATCACGAAAACGTAGAACCATGACGACAAAAACGAAGAATTCTGTAACGATCGGAACGACGATTAATGCACCGGTTGAAAAAGTGTGGAAGTACTTCTCCGAGCCGGAACACATTACGCAATGGGCTTTCGCCATAGACACCTGGCATGCACCGTATGCTGAAAACGACCTCCGCAAGGATGGAAGATTTAAGACCACTATGGCTGCAAAAGATGGCAGTGTAAGCTTCGATTTCAGCGGAGTATACACAGACGTGCAGCCCCATAAACGCATCGCCTATACTCTTGATGATGGGCGAAAGGTTGAAACGCTTTTCGAAAGTCAGGGCAACACCACCAAGATCACCCAAACCTTCGAGGCCGAAGACCAAAACCCTGTCGATATGCAACGCGACGGGTGGCAGGCGATCCTGGACAATTTCCGGAAGCACGTCGAAACGAAGTGACCTATATCACCTCTAGGTGCTTATGTGGTCTATGTGGTTCAAAATCCTAAATACCTTTGAACCACATAGACCACATAGGATAAACACATAGACCACATAGATTATCACGTGCTTCTCCCGCACGCCCCTTCATCCCCGCACGCCCCTTAATCCCCTAAAGGCGCCCACCGCGCACTTACGCACCACATAAGTCCGCACCCTTTATAATGTTTCTACAAAATCGTCAGATACAGCAACTTCAACACTTCAACACTTCAACACTTCAACACATGCGCACATCATTCGACCCACACATTCGCCCCATTCTTCGGCGCCTCCACCCGAATCTTCAAAAACCCATCATGCCTTTCCGGAACCACGTACCGTCCTTCGGACACAGCGACCTTACCGAGGGATTTGTAGGTATCGGATTGGCCCTCCTTGAAATGATTGGTAGTGGAGACGAACACCTCCAATTCTCCGGAAGGATCATGTACATCCCATGTCAGCTCTACGTTTCCGTCAGACCTCGACGCTCTCAGGTTGCAAAGGGATACGTCTCCTGTGAAGGGAATGCCGTCGACTTCGGCGGATACGTCAGCCGGGATGGGTATTTCCATGAACCGAAGTATGCTGGGCATGATGTCGACAACTGCCGGTGTGTGACGGAAGTGATCGTTCAGATCGGGAAGGTTGGTGAAAATCCAGGTGATTCGTTCGCGGTCTGATTGCCTGCCGTGGTGTTTTCCCGTCTCGGCATCGCGACCGTGATCTGTCGTGATGACGATCATCCATTCTTCATTGTGATTTTCCTCGCGATATTTGATGGCCTCCCAGATGCGTCCAACCTGAGCGTCGGCTTTCCGGATTGCGTCGTAGAACTGCGGGCTGTCGCCATACATGTGTCCCATGTCGTCTGTAAACTCAAGGTATACCCAGGAAAGGTCCGGTGCATGTTCGCGGAGGTAGCGCCCGGCCTCGTCGGCGATGGCTTCGTCGATGGCGAGCATAAACAATCGGTCATCGGTGTGCGGAAACCGGACAGTGTCGTGCTCAAGGCCGTCGAAGGAGTAATCCATTTTGATATCACCGGCTTCAGGCAACCCCTCGCCTACAAGTTTAGTACGGTTATCAGTCCATGAGGAGAAGATCGCAGTTTTGATGTCGGGGTTGGCGTGTTTCGCGATGCGAAAGATGTTCCAGTAGTTGTAGTTGGGGGCTTCAATGTCGTTATCCCATACATTGTGTTTGTTCGTCCATACACCCGTGAGTACATGATTGTATCCCACGGCAGAAATGGTAGGGGATTGACTGTATCCGTCTTTCGCGCCGCCGACGTAGGAGCGGGTGTAACCACCTTTCGATGCAATCTCATCGAGCACGGGAGTTTCCGTCGATTCGATAACATCAGCCGGTATTCCATCAAGAATGATGAATATGGCCTTTCTTGGGGTGCGCGCACTGTCCGCCGGCGAGCACCCTGCGAGCAATACGAACAGTATCGAAGTGAAAAGTGTGTAAAAAAATGACCATACGTTGGTTTTTGCGGCATTTGCCACGGTAATTGAGCAGTGAATTTTAGTGTTTGTGTACATGACTTCCTTCTTGTTGAATATTGTCGGATGGGCAGGGGCTGCCGCCTACATAATTGCCTATATACTGTTGAGCGCGGGCCAGATGCACGCGGGCCAGGTCAGGTACCACGCACTCAATGCCCTTGGGGGCCTCCTGCTTGTGATTTTTTCCTATGCCGTTCACGATCAACCCAATCTTTTCGTTAACCTCATCTGGATACTCATTGCCGCTGTCTCTTCGTGGCGTATCCTTGTGCTGCGCAGGAAGGGGAGGGTCTAAAGTCCCAGCAGTTCAAGTGCCTTCTTCTTCATAATCTTCAGCTTTCGGTCGTAAGCCGTCTTGGACTCCACCATCCCGAGGTAATAATACGCGCCTTCTATCAGTGCGAAGATGATCTCTGCGGTTTCTTCTTCTTTCTGGATTTGGATGACCCCGTTTGCTTTCGCTTTCTTCAGGGCGTCGACAAGCATTCCGCGCAGCGAATCGTGAAGCGCGCGAAAGGCCTTTTTTATCTTCTTTTCGCGATAGGTGTACGCATAGCAACTGTAAAATACCCCATCGTCGAACAGTTTGTTCCACCTTCGCGAGAAAAGGTTATCGATCAACTTCCTTAGTTGCCTTTCGGTCTTGAAATCGCCGCCGTTGATGTTGTACATGTCGCGATAGCGTTCGAGCGTGAACGCGATGAGGCCGGCAAACATCGCGTCCCGCGTCTTGAAATAGTGTGCGATCAGGCTGGGGTTGATGCCCATGTGTGAAGCCACACGCGCCAGCGATGCATTTTCCAGGCCAATTTTTTTTGAAACGGTGTAGAAGGCAAGGATGATTTCCTTTTGTCGGATATCCTTGAGACTGGTTCTTCCCATCTGTTACAAAATTATGACGAGTAAATTAAGTGAATTTGCGACAATATGAATAATTCGTTAAGTTTATATTGAACGATCATTCAATAAAAATCCCCCGGATAAATTTGGCCGATCGTGATCAACTTATTCAACCCACCCCTATGAAACACTTCTACAGAAGAATTCTGGAATGCAGCAAGTCTGTGCTCAGCAGCTGGGCGCTGATGACGTGTGTTGTTGTCGCCGCGACGGCACAGCCCTCGACAATACAGGGGACTGTCACGGATGCGGCAGACGGATCGCCTCTGATTGGTGCCAGTGTATTGATCAAAGCAACGTCC